>JACQUS010000288.1 GCA_016210125.1 Chloroflexota bacterium
GATCGCACGGTCGGAGATAGAGCGGTCGCTGCCGGTGGGCCAGCGCGTGCGCGTGCTGCGGGTCGAGGGCTTGCGGCTGCTGGTGCGCCCGGAGGGCCCGCCACCCGCGGCCAAGGCGGTCGCACTGGGCGATCCGGTGAGCGGCGGCGCTGCGCCGGCGGCCGACGTTCGCGAGGCCGACGGTCCGGCTGCGGCGAGCGCTGATCCGGCGAGCACGGCCCCGGCGGCGCCTGCTGCTGCACCGGCGGACATCGCGGCCGACGGTCCGAGCGCCGCGAGCGCTGGTCCGGCGAGCACGGCCCCGGCGGCGACTGCTGCGGCGCCGGCGGACATCGCGGCCGCCGAACGTCGCTGACGCGCGGACGCCAGCGCCAGGCTACCCGCGCCGCCTAGCGGCGGGCCGCCGGGCAGCGCGGGGTCAGTGCGTGCCGGGGCACCGCGCACCGTTCCCGATCCCGAGCGGAGTCTCCGAGCGGACGCAGCGCAGCCACGGCGCGGACGGAGCGCCGGGGCGCATCGCACATCATGAGGAGGCGTAGGTCGTGGAAGGAATCATCTGGATCGTCGCTGTCGCCGTGCTGTTCGGCGTCCCGCTGATCAGCTCCGCCGTGAAGATCGTCCAGCAGTACGAGCGCGGCGTCATCTTCCGCCTCGGCCGCCTCGCCGGCGCCCGCGGCCCCGGGCTGTTCTTCATCTTCCCGATCATCGACCGCATGGTCAAAGTCGACTTGCGCACGATCACCATGGACATTCCACCGCAGGAGGTCATCACGCGCGACAACGTGACCGTCAAGGTCAACGCCGTGGTGTACTTCCGTGTGGTGCACCCCGAGAGCGCCGTCGTCGAGATCCTCGATTTCATCCGCGCCACCTCGCAGATCGCGCAGACGACGCTGCGCAGCGTGCTCGGGCAGTCCGAGCTGGACGAGCTGCTGGCCAAGCGCGAGGCCATCAATGAGCGCTTGCAGCGCATCATCGATGAGCAGACCGAGCCGTGGGGCATCAAGGTGAGCATCGTCGAGCTCAAGGACGTCGAGCTGCCGCAAGCCATGCAGCGCGCTATGGCGCGACAGGCCGAGGCCGAGCGCGAGAAGCGCGCCAAGGTCATCCACGCCGAGGGCGAGCTGCAGGCCTCGGAGAAGCTGGCCCAGGCGGCCGGGATTATCTCGAAGGAGGCCGGCGCGCTCCAGCTCCGCTACCTCCAGACGCTGACCGAGATCTCCACCGAGCGGAACAGCACGATCATCTTTCCGCTGCCGATCGACCTCATCTCGGCCTTTCTCAACGTGCGGGGCGATGGTGGCGTGCGGGTGGAGCGCTCGGCTAGCGACGGCGGCTGAGGCTGCGCAGGCGCCGCCAGAGCAGCAGGCCGGCGACGAGCAGCAGGACGAGCAGCGCCAGCAGGAGGCGCATCTGGAGCGAGGCCAGGAAACCGAGCAGCCGCCCTAGGGCGAAGATCGCCAGGATGGCCACCGCCAGTAGGGCCAGCTCGACGGCGAGGCCGCGGCTCATCGTCCGCGCAGCCAGAGCGTGACGGCGAGGCTCACGGCCAGCGCCACCGGGGCCATGCCCAGCCAGGCGACCTGGTAGCTGCCCGTCGCGTCGACCACCGCGCCGAAGAGCGGCGGCCCGATCAGCGTGCCGATATTGCTCATGAACGAGTTCAGCCCCACAGCCGCGCCCACGGCGTCGCGCCCGGCGATCTCGCCCTGGAGCGTCATGCCCAGCGGCGTCCAGCTCATCACGGCGAAGCCGAGCGCGAAGCTCAGCAGGGCAACGAGCGGCAGCGGTAGGTACGGCGCAGCCAGCGCCATGGCCACGAGGCCCGCCGCCGTGCTGAAAAGAACCATCTGCGCGACCGGCTTGCGCCGGCCGGCGAAGACGCGGTCGCTGACGATGCCGCAGACTACGCGACCCGTCACGCCGCCGACGTTGGCGAACACCACGAAGCTGGCTGCCGCCACGGCGCTCAGGGCGCGTGTCTCGTAGAAGTACAGCGTCAGGTAGGTCACGGTCGCTGTCTGGAGAGCGGCGACGGCCAGCGACGTGCCGTTGAGGATCCACAGCTCGCGGTGGCGGAAGAGCGCCGGCAGCGACGCGAGGGTGGCCGCGCCGCCGCCCGCGGGACGCGGGGCCTCGCGGCACAGCAGCAGCACCAGTGCGGTGACGACCAGCATCGCCACGGCGGCGCTCAC
>JACQUS010000289.1 GCA_016210125.1 Chloroflexota bacterium
CTCCAGGTTCCAGATGCGCTCGCCGCAGCGCATCAGGTCCTCCGGCCGGTAGGCTTGGCCGGTGGCCGCGCTGAGCAGCCGCGCGTAGTGCGCCTCGTTGTTCGCCGCCTCGATAAAGCGGCAGACGACGAGGCTGTCCATCGCCGCATTCAGGTTCTGCTGCACGGCGCAGAGGGCCGCCTTGCCGTAGGGCGAGAAGCGGTCGATGCGCTTGGGCAGCCCCAGCACCTCAAGGCCGATCATGTAGGCGCGCATGTGGCAGCCGCCGCGGTTGGACGTGGCGTAGGCCAGGCCCATGCCCTGCGCGCCGCGCGGGTCGTAGGCCGGCAGCTCCAGGCCCTTGGCGACCATGGCTACCTCAGGCGCGCCGTAGCGCGTCGCCAGGCGCAGCGCGCCCTCGGCCAGCTCGTCGCCGAGATCCTCGCGGTAGGCGATGCGCTGCACCAGCTCCGTCAGTCGGGCCCCCTGGCCCCGGCGGCGGTCCCAGCGGTGGTCCCGGGCGAGCAGTCCGCGCTCGCGCAGCTCCAGTGCGCAGGCGATGGTCACACCGGTCGAGATGGTGTCCAGACCCAGCTCGTTGCAGGCGTAACCGGCCAGCGTGATCTGCTCCAAGTCGTCGACCATGCACATCGGGCCGAAGGCGTAGATCGTCTCGAACTCCGGCCCTTCGCCCGCCCGCTCGCCGACCTTGGTCTCGCGGCCGCAGGCAATGGGGCAGGCGAAGCAGGGCTTCTTCTTGAGCAGCAGCCGGTCCGTCAGCGCCTCGCCCGAGACGGCCTCGGCGCCGGCGAAGCTGCCGTGCTGGAAGTTCTTCGTCGCCAGCAGGCCGAAGTAGTTGATGATGTTGAGCAGGCCGGCTGTGCCGTACTCGGGCAGGCCCTTGCTCGTCACCGGGTTCTGCGCCAGCAGGCGCTGCATCTCGCGCAGGACGAAGGTGTAGGCCGGCTTGTCGCTGAGGTCGGCACGCGCCTTGCCGTCGGCGACGATGGCCTTGAGCCGCTTGCTCCCCATCACGGCGCCGAGGCCACCGCGCGCCGCCGCGCGGTGGTAGTCGTTCATGACCGCGGCGAAGCGCACCAGCCGCTCGCCGGCCGGGCCGATACATGCCACCTTGACCTGCCTGCCGTGGCGCTCGCGCAAGATGTCCGTCGTGCGGTGGACGTCGAGGCCCCACAGGTCGCCGGCCGGGCGCAGCTCGGCGCGGTCGGGCGCGAGATAGAGGTAGACCGGCTCCGGGGCGGCATCGTCGAGCACAAGCGCGTCAAGGTTGCAGCCCTTGAACGCGGGGCCGAAGAAACCGCCGGAGTTGGCGTCGAAGATCGTGCTGGTCAGCGGCGACTTGGCGACGACGCTGAACCGCCCGGCGGTCGGCGCGGCGGTGCTGGTCAACGGGCCGGTGGCGAAGACGAGGACGTTGGCTGGGCCTAGCGGGTCGACGCCGGCCGGCAGGCGGTCGGCGACCAGGCGCACACCGAGCCCGCGTCCGCCGAGGTAGCTGGCCAGCAGCTCCTCGCCCGGCGCCCAGGCCTCGATCTGCCCAGTGCGCAGGCTGACCGTCAGCGCGCGGCCGGTCCAGCCGAACACCCTCGCCTCGTCGCGCGACTCTAGGGCCATTCTGTGTTCCATTAGCAGCGCTGTCAACGGAGGCCGAATGCTCTATGGAAACGGCAGGCGACGAACACGCACACGCCGTTCTTCGAGGACCACCAGGCTGCCCTGCTCCAGCGCAGCGCTGACCGTCGGCAAGTTGGTGAGCAGCAGAGCGAGCTGCTCATCTGGACGTCTCTGCGAGAGACGCCGCAGCAGCAGGATAGAGGGTTTGGTCTGCCGCCCTCGTGCAAGGAGCGTGCCGAAGTCCGTGTCGGCCGAAACGAGCACACGATCCTCGCTGGCGGCGCGCTCAAACACCTCTTCGTCTGGCGCTGCGTGAAGCCCGTAGTCGCGCACGTGGACAGCGTCGTGATTGGCACGGCGCAGGCCCTCGGCCACCCGCGGCGAGAGGGCGTTGTCGATGAGGAATCTCACGGAGACGTGAGCAGCGGTAGCTCGCGCTCACGCACCGCCTCGGCCGCGTAGCGCAGCGCATCCCGAATGTCGTTCGGCTCGAGGTCAGGGAAAGCGGCGAGGATCTCCTCCGTGGTCATGCCATCCGCGACCATGCCAACCACCGTCGCGACGGGAATGCGCAGCCCGCGGATGCACGGTGCTCCGCCCATCTGGTCGGGACGCACCGTGATGCGCTGAAAGTCCAATGGTCTCACCCCGCGGAGAGTTCCTAAGCCCTAGTTTACCGCCCCGCCCGCATCCAGTCCGCCACGCGCTCGGCGATCATGATCGTCGAGGCGTTGGTGTTGGCGCGCGTCACGTTGGGCATCATCGACGCGTCGACGACGCGCAGCCCATCGAGCCCGTGGACGCGGCAGTACTGGTCCACGACGGCCGCGCCGTCCGTCGCCGGCCCCATCTTGCACGTGCCGGCCACGTGGTGCTGCGTCGTCACTCGCCGGAGCAGCCAGGCGTCCAGCGCCGCGTCACTGCCCAGGTCCTCGTCGCGCGGCTCGACGCGCGCGACGAGGATGTCGCGGAAGGCCGGGTGCTGC
>JACQUS010000287.1 GCA_016210125.1 Chloroflexota bacterium
CACATCGCCACGACGGAGCCCGGCGTGAAGTATCACGTGCCATGGCCGATTGAATCGGTGACCATCGTCGACGTGCAGAACATTCGCCGCGCGGAGATCGGCTTCCGCACCCGCGGCGGAGCCGAAGCGCAGCGCGTGCTGGAAGAAGCGCTCATGCTGACGCAGGACGAGAACATCGTCGAGGTGGGACTGCTCATCCAGTATCGCATCAGCGACGCCGCAGAATACGTCTTCCGCGTGCAGAATCCCGAGGCCATGCTGCAGAACGTGTCCGAGGTCGCGCTCCGCAGCGCCGTGGGCCAGATGCCCATCGACGGCATCATCACCGAGCGACGCGCCGACGTGCAGCAGAACACACGCGCGCTCATGCAGAGCATGCTGGAGCGCTACGGCGGCGGCATGCTCATCACCGACGTCTTTCTCCAGGTGGCGGACGCCCCGGAGCAAGTGCGCGACGCCTTCCAGGACGTCGTCCGCGCGCGCGAGGACCGCGAGCGGACGGTAAACGAGGCGCAGGCCTACCGCGAGGACATCCTGCCGAAGGCGCGCGGCGAGGCGCAGCGTATCGTCCAAGGCGCCACCGCCTACCGCGAAGAGCGGGTGCGCCAAGCGCGGGGCGAAACCGAGCGCTTTCTCGCTGTGCTGCGTGAGTATCGCGCCGCGCCAGCCGTCACGCGCGAGCGTATGCACATCGAGGCTCTGGAGCGGGCACTGGCGAAGGTGGACAAGGTTTTGATCGGCGCCGGCGTGCAGGACGGCATCTTACCATTCCTGCCGCTGCGCGGCGCGCGCGGGGCGCAGGAGCGTCAGGCGACCCGCGGCGGCGATACGCCACCGGCGACAACTGCGCCGCCCCAGCCGGCGGCAAGCACGGCTCCGACAGCCCCGCCGGCCGCCAGCGCCCCGGCGCCGCGGCCGGCCGCGCCAGCGGGCGGAGGGCGCTGATGAACACCCCCCTGAGCATCGTCCTGGGCTTGTTGGCCATCGCGCTAATCGGGCGGACGCAACTGTTCTTCGCCGTGAGCGAGACAGACCAGGCGATCGTCATGCAGCTTGGCCGGTACGTTTACACAGCCTCGGAGCCGGGCCTGTACCTCAAGACGCCGTTCGCGCAGTCGGCGTTCCACGTGGAGCGACGGCTGCTAGCGACCGACGCCCCCCCGCAGGAGTATCTCACGCTCGACAAGAAGCGCCTGCGCGTGGATCACGTGACGTTCTGGCGTATCGTGGATCCGCTCCAGTACTACCTCACCGTGCGCACCGAGGCCGGAGCCCGCGCGCGACTCGACGACGTCGTGTTCTCCGAGCTGCGCCGCCAGCTTGCGGTGAACAACTTCGACGCCATCATCGCCCAGCAGCGCGAGCCGATCATGGATGCGGTCTCCGCCTCCGTCCGCGTCCAGGCGGCGTCGTTCGGCATTCAGGTAGAGGACGTGCGCATCAAGCGTGCCGACCTGCCGAAAGAGGTCGAGGAAAGCGTGTTCAACCGCATGCGCGCGGAGCGGTCACGCGAGGCCAACCGGTATCGCGCCGAGGGCGAGGAGCAGAAGGCCGAGATCCAGGCGGCCGCGGAGCGCGAGCGGGCCATCCTTCTCGCCGACGCGCGCGAGCGTGCCGAGCGCTTGCGCGGCGATGGCGACGCACAGGCGATCCGCATCTTCGCTGCCGCGCTCAACGAGGACCCCGAGTTTTACTCGTTCCGGCGGCGACTGGAGGCCTATGAGCGCGTCCTCAACGCTGGCGACACGATCGTCATTCCTTCTGACAGCGGATTCTTCGGCTACCTCGTGCGGCCGGCGGCGGCCGACAGCGCAGCCCCGCCGCCGGCGGCGCGCCCGGCGCGGTCGCCGTGACGGCAGCGCGGTGCCCGTCGCCGGAGCACGGGCCATCCCAGGTCGCTTCGATGGCGTTCGAGGAGGGAATCCAAAGGGGGCTTCGCCCCCTTTGGAAATCTCTCGTGGGGTCAGGGTGGGGCCAACCCGCAAGGGCTATTTTCACATTCGAGCAGAAGCGCCGAGGGCGCTCTCTGCCGCGGCCGGCTTTGCCGCGTCCCCGCACGGCGGGTCGGTCGCCCGTGCACAGAGATGATGACCTGCGAGTTGCCGAATGGTATCACGGCCAGACCACCGGCTGCCGCGCCGCGGCCAGGGCCTGCCGCTGGGTCGTGAAGAGCTGCTGGATGCCCGTCTCGGCCAGGTCGAGCAGCGCCGCCAGCGTTGCGCGGGCGAACGGCTGGCGCTCGGCGGTGCCCTGCACCTCGATGAGCCGGCCATCGCCGGCCATCACCACGTTCACGTCGAC
>JACQUS010000294.1 GCA_016210125.1 Chloroflexota bacterium
GTCGTCAACGTCGATGCCACCGTCGTGGCCGAGGCGCCGCGGCTGGCCCCGCACGTCGCGGCGATGCGCGGCCTGTTGGGCGCGGCGCTCGGCGTGCCGGCGGAGCGCGTCAGCGTCAAGGCGACGACCGCCGAGGGGCTGGGGCCAATCGGCGCCGGCCAGGGCATCGAGGCGCGCGCGGTCGTGCTGCTGGCGCGGGCCGGGCTTGCTTGACAGCGCGGGACGGCGCTTCGTAGACTGGCATAGGTACACATCGGATAGTGAGTCGGGCGAGGTGCAGAGTTACCCCGAGCCAGCCTGGGCAGCACAGCGCGCGGCGGTCCTCCGCGGTGGCGTGCGGTGCGCCTGTCAGCAGGGGCGCCGGACGACGGCGCCCCGCGGCGGCGCACTGGCCAACGCCCGGGCCCTCGAGCAGGCCCGCGGCACGTGGACTGAGAGGGATCGACATGTGCTTGCGGCGCGACATCCAGGCGATCTTCGATGGCGATCCGGCGGCGACAAACATCGTTGAGGTGCTGCTGGCCTATCCGGGGCTGCACGCGCTCCTGCTCCACCGCGTTGCCCACCGCCTGCACCGCTGGGGCATCCCGGTCATCCCGCGGCTGATCTCGCACCTCAACCGCTTCGTCACGGGGATCGAAATCCATCCCGGCGCGCAGATCGGGCACGGTGTGTTCATTGACCACGGCATGGGCGTCGTGATCGGCGAGACGGCCATCGTCGGCGATGACGTGATGATCTACCAGGGCGTCACGCTCGGCGGGACGGGCAAGCAGCGAGGGAAGCGCCACCCGACCATCGGGCGGCGCGCCGTCCTGGGCGTGGGCGCGAAGGTGCTGGGCGACATCACGATCGGCGAAGGTGCCAAGATCGGCGCCGGGTCGGTCGTTCTGGACGACGTCCCACCGTACTGCACGGCGGTCGGCGTGCCGGCGAAGGTCGTCGGCTATCGCGAGCCAGATGGCACGGTGCGCCGGGTCGAGCGCCTGCCGGACCCCGAGGCCGAGCAGATCGCCGCACTCCAGCGCCGTGTCGTGCAGCTCGAGGCGCGACTAGCGGCGCTGGAGTCCGACCATGGTCGAGCTCTCGCGCCGACTGGCGCGCGGCACGACCATCCGGAAAACGCGAGCGGAGTAGGAGGATAGGGTGCTGAGGGTCCAAAACACCCTCACCGGACAGAAAGAGCCGTTCCAGCCGGCTGGCGACGTCGTTCGCCTCTACGTCTGCGGTCCGACCCCTTACGATACGGCCCACGTCGGGCACGCCATGGCCTATGTGGTCTTTGATGCAGTCCGGCGCTACCTGGAGTACCGAGGCTATCGCGTCCGGCACGTCCAGAACTTCACCGACATCGACGACAAGATCATCCAGCGCGCACAGCGGCTCGGGATCGTGCCGCAGGAGCTTGCCGAGCGGTACGTCGGCGCATTTTTCGCCGACATGGACGCGCTCAACGTGCGCCGCGCGCACGTCTACCCGCGGGCGACCGGCGAGATCCCGGCCATCGTCGAGATGATCGAGGCCCTCATCGCCAAGGGCAACGCCTACGTCGTCGACGGCGACGTCTACTTCCGTGTGCGCACGGCCTCGGACTACGGCAAGCTCGCGCACCGCTCGCTGGACGACCTCGAGGCCGGCGCGCGGGTCGAGGTGGACGAGCGCAAGGAGGACCCGCTTGACTTCGCGCTCTGGAAGTCGGCCAAGCCCGGCGAGCCGAGCTGGCCGAGCCCGTGGGGGCCGGGCCGGCCCGGCTGGCACATCGAGTGCTCGGCCATGTCGCTGCGCCACCTGGGATGGCCCATCGACCTCCATGGCGGTGGCCACGATCTCATCTTCCCGCACCACGAGAACGAGATCGCCCAGAGCGAGTGCTTCCTAGGGCGCGAGCCGTTCGTCCGCTACTGGCTGCACAACGGCCTGCTGCGCCTCGGCGAGCAAAAGATGTCCAAGTCGCTCGGCAACCTCGTGACCATCCGCGAGCTACTGGAGCGTGTCACCGCCGACGGGGCACGGCTGTTCCTGCTGTCATCGCACTACCGCAGCCCGCTGACGTTCACTGACGAGGCCGTCGCTGCGGCCGAGCGCGGCGCTGAGCGGCTGCGCCAGGCGCTGCGGCCGGGCGGGTCGGCCGCCGGCGCGGTGTCCGAGGTCCTCGGCGCGGCGATGGCCGCCACCGTCGAGCGCTTCGAGAGCGCGATGGACGACGACTTCAATACCCCACCTGCCGTCGCCGTGCTGTTCGACCTGGCGCGCGAGATCAACCGCGCCCGCGAGGCTGGCGTCGCCGTCGGGCAGGTCGCCGAGGCGCAGGGTGTGCTGCACGAGCTGGGCGGCGTGCTGGGGCTGACGCTGCGCGCGCCGGCCGAGGCGAAGGGCGGCGAGGTGTCGCCGCTGGTCGACTTGCTGCTCGCGGTGCGCGCGGAGCTGCGGGAGCAGCGCCAATGGGCGCTGGCCGATCGTATCCGCGACGACCTGGGCCGTCTGGGCGTCGTCGTGGAGGACCACCCCGAGGGCTCCACGTGGCGGCGCGCCGCTGCCGGCACGAGCGAGTGAGCGGCTGCGCACGGCGCTGGTTGGCGGAAGCTGCGGTGCGTCTCCTACACGGCGCGCCGGCCCGCGTGCGCGCGGCGTGCCGGTGCCCCGAACGACGGCGCGCGCTGAAATGCGGGGCGTGCAGACGGGGCGATAGCCCCGTCTGCACCTTCCTTCA
>JACQUS010000316.1 GCA_016210125.1 Chloroflexota bacterium
CCTCTGGGCAGCGCTTGCAGCCGGCGCTCGCTACCTCACCGCACCCAAAGTGCTGCGCAGACGGGTGCAGTCTCTCTGCGCTCCTGTGAAAATACCCCTGCAGGCGGCTACCCCGCCCCACTCCAGGAAGGGTTTCCAGAGGTCGCCGAAGACGACCTCTGGGCTCCCCGCCCGCTCTGCTCCCCCTCTCCGAGTCGGAGAGGGGGCCGGGGGGTGAGGTCCCTCCCCCTGCGGCGCAGCCGCTTTTCATGCATCGCTGGCGTCGCGCAGCGACATGGGCAACTCCCCCTCCCTCACAGGCGGTGACGCGCGCGGGATGGCGCCGCGGGCCCGCGCAGTGGGGGGACCTGCACGTCGCCGGTCTACGGCGCGGGGACCAGAGGTCTCCGGGCAAGGAACGGGCCTCAGCGGGGCAGGCGCTCCGCGTCGCCGCGGGCCTGCTCGAGCAGCTCGTCGGCGGCCCGGCGCGCCGCCTCCCCGGCGCCGCCGAGCATGGCCGCCAGCTCGTCCAGTCGCGCCCGGCGGTCCAGCAGCTCCAGGCGCGCCACGGCGCGGTCGCCGACGACGTGCTTGGTGGCGCGGTGGTGCTGGTCGGCGAAGGCAGCCACCGTCGGCAGGTGGGTGATGCAGATGACCTGGTGGCGCTCGGCCAGCTCGCGCAGCTTCGCCCCGACCACCTGCCCGCTGCGACCGCCCACGCCGGTCTCGATCTCGTCGAACACCAGCGTGGGTACCGGGTCCTCGGCCTTCAGCGCTGTCTTCAGCGCCAGCATCGTCCGAGCCAGCTCGCCGCCGGAGGCGACGCGCCCCAAGGGCTTCGGCGGCTCGCCCGGGTTGGCCGAGAAGAGCAGCTCGACCTGGTCGCAGCCGCTGGCATCCCAGGCCCAGCGCTCCGGCGCGTCGGGCGGCCGCAGCGCCTCGGGGATCGGCAGGCCGTCGGCGGCCCCGCGCTGCGCCACGCGCACCGCCAGATGCGCGTGCTCCAGCCCCAGGTCGACCAGCTCGCGCTGTGCGGCCTGCGCCAGGCGCTCGGAGGCCGCCCGCCGTTGCCGCGACAGGTCGCCGGCCAAGGCCCCGGCCCGCGCCATCAGTGCGGCCTCCTGCTCGCGCAGTGCTGCCAGGCGCTCCTCGGCGCCGTCCATGTCCGCCAGCTCGCCTGCGGAGCGCTCGCGGTAGGCCAGCACCGCCTCGACGCTCGGCCCGTACTTGCGGCCTAGCATCCGGATGGCCTCCAGGCGCTCCTCGATCTGCTCTAGCCGGCGCGGGCTGACCTCCACGCCATCGCGATACTGGCGAAAGGTGCGCGTCACCTCGCCGACCTGCGCCTGGATGTCCTCGAGCTGCGCCAAGGGCTCGGCCATCGCCCCGTCGATGCTGGCGACGTCGCGCGCTGCGGCCGCCGCGCGCCCCAGCAGGTCCACGACGCCGGCTTGCCGCTCACCGCCGTGCAGCGCGCGGTAGGCGGCGTCGGCCGCCGCGGCCAGGCGCTCAGCGTTGGCCAGCAGTGTCCGCTCGCGCCGCAGCTCGTCCTCCTCGCCTGGCGTCAGGCTCGCGGCGTCGATCTCGTTCACCTGGAAGCGCAGCAGGTCGACCCGTCGCGCCAGCTCACGCTCGTCCCCGCTGAGCGCCGCGACGGCGTGCTGCACCTCGTACAGCTCGTCGAGCGCGCTGCGATAGACGGCCAGGCTGCCGCCCACACAGGCGTAAGCGTCGAGCAGACGGAGCTGCTCGCCCGGCCGCAGCAGCGAGACGTGCTCGCTCTGGCTGTGGATGTCGACCAGGAGCGCGCCAAGCTGCTGCAAAGCCGACAGCGGCACGACGCGCCCGCCGAGCCGCGCCAGGCTGCGGCCGCCAGCCAGCCACTCGCGGGCGACCGCCAGGGTGTCGTCGTCCGGCTCGACGCCGTGGCTGGCGAGGAGCTCGACAGCGCGCTCGTGGGACGCGGGGTCACGCGGCAGAGCGAACAGGCCCTCGACGCGCGCCGCCCGCGCCCCGGCGCGCATGTAGTCGCCGCCCATGCGCGCGCCGAGCAGCGCGCTGAGTGCGTCGACGATGATCGACTTGCCGGCGCCGGTCTCGCCGGTGAGGGCCGTGAGGCCAGGGCCAAAGCGGACGCTTAGCCGCTCGATAATGGCGAACTCGTGGATTTCCAGTGCTAGGAGCACAGCCTGAGACTCCGCTCGCCAGAGTCGAGTCTTCGACCCGTCTCGCCGCAGTTTCGCTGGCTCGATGCTACCACGGGATGCGCCCGCGGCGACGGCAACCGCTCCCCCAACGCGGGCTAAGTGCCTCACGGCCGCAGGTGGCGCAGCTTCTCACCTAGCCGCCGGTAGAAGTCGGCCCGCTCGCCGCGGCGCAGGAAGCGGCAGCGATACGGGCTGGCAGAGATCTCGACCAGCGCGCCGTCGTCGATCGGTACGTCGACCTGACCGTCGACGCTCAGGACCGCCTGGTGGTCGGCTGCCAGCGACACCTGGACCGTCGCCTGGTCGGGGACGACCAGCGCCCGCGCCAGCGAGAGGTGCGGCGCGACCGGGATGAGCACGAGCGCCGGCACGTACGGCGACAGCACCGGCCCGCCGGCGGCGAGGGCGTAGGCCGTCGAGCCAGTCGGCGTGGCGACGATCAGCCCGTCGGCGCGATACGTCGCGTACGGCGCGCCGTCCACCGACAGCGACAGCCGCACGATGCGCGAGAGGCCACCCCGGCCGACCAGCACCTCGTTGAGCGCATCGTACGACTGCGTGGGCGGGCCGTCGGCGCTCGCGCGCACCGTCGCGCGCACCATGGTCCGCTCCTCGACCCAGCAGTCGCCGCGCAAGTACGAGGGCAGCGCCGCGTCCACGTCGCCAGGCTCCAGCTCGGACAGGAAGCCCAGGCGGCCGAGATTGACGCCGAGGAGCGGCACGCCGTGGACGGCGACGACGCGCCCGACACGCAGGATCGTGCCGTCGCCGCCGAGCGCGACGACGAGGCTGAGGCCGACGCTGTTCGCCTTCAGGTCGGCCACGTCCCACACGGACCCGGCCCAGACCGCCTGGCCCTCCTGCGCGACGATCTCCCGCACCCGCGCAGCAAGCTCCTGCGCCGCCGGATGCTGCGGCTGATAGACCACGCCGACGCGCCCGGTCACGCCTCCTCCTCGACGACCCGCCCGATCGCCTCCCTGACGTCCACCTCTCGGCCGCCGTGTCCGATGCAAATGAAGAACTCGCGGTTGCCGGCCGGGCCGCGCAGCGGCGACGACGCGATCCCGCGCACCGTCCAGCCCTTGTCGCGGCACCAGGCGGTGAGGTCAGCCAGGACTTGGCCGTGCACGGCCGGATCGCGTACCACGCCGCGGCGCACCTGCTGGCGGCCGGCCTCGAACTGCGGCTTCACCAGCGCCACC
>JACQUS010000321.1 GCA_016210125.1 Chloroflexota bacterium
CCCCTCTGCACTCCCTCCGCCACGCCACCGGCTTGCCATTTAGCGCTCGCGTCCCACAGGGGCATCGCCAACTCCCCGTTGCGTCGCCGATGGTCGCGGCCCGCCGCGCGGCAAACGCCGGCGCGCATCGCCGCGGGAGTGCGGGCTCATCGCCGCCCGCCTACCCCTTGGCCTCCTGCGCACGCCGAGGCCGGCGCGGGCGCAGCCGACGGACGAGGTGCCCGAGGCCAGCCATCTCGCGCTGCAGCACGACGCGATAGGCGCGGGCGTAGCGCCCGATGGCGCGGAACTTCTGCTGCCGCTGCCGCACGAGCTTGCTCGGCGCCTGCTGCTGGAGCGCCAGCAGCTCCGGCAGGAGGACGCGGCGCAGCAGGTGCGCCGCCGCGTCGTGGTCCAGGTGCGCTCCACCCGGCGGCTCAGGCACGACGACGTCGACGACCCCCAGCGCGCGACCATCCTGCGCCGTCATGTGCAGCTCCGGGGCGACCTCCTCCGCGCGCGTGGCGTCCCCGAAGAGGATGGCGGCGCAGCCCTCGGGTGAGATCACCGAGTACACGGCGTGCTCCAGCATGAGCACGCGGTTGGCGACGGCCAGCGCCAGTGCTCCGCCGCTGCCGCCCTCGCCAATGACGACGGCCACCACCGGCGATGGCAGCTCGCTGAGCTGCGCCATGCACTGGGCGATGGCATTGGCCAGGCCGCGCTGCTCGGACTCCAGGCTGACGTCGGCGCCCGGCGTGTCGACGAACGCGACGACTGGCAGGTGGAACGTGCCCGCCAAACGCATCAGCCGTAGCGCCTTGCGGTAGCCCTCGGGCCGCGCGTGGCCCTCCCGCCGCTGAGCGTTGCCCGCGCCATGCCCGCGCTCCTGGCCGATGATCACCACGCTCGCGCCGCCGAGATCGGCCAGCCCACAGACCACCGCCGGGTCGTCCGCGTACAGTCGGTCGCCGTGCAGCTCGACGAACGTCGGGCAGAGGCGCGCGATGTAGTCGCAGGCCGTCGGCCGCTGCTGGTGGCGCGCGAGCTGTAGCGTCTGCCACGGCGTCATGGCGGCAGCGGTGGGGCGCACCCGCGCTACGCGGCCGTCGCGCACTTGGAGCTGGTACGGTGAGCCCAGCAGGTCGAGCACGACGCCCAGAAGCGGCCGAAGCTTCGGGCGTTCCACCACCATGTCGATCTGGCCGCGCTGCAGCAGCGCGGCCGCGCTACGCTCGTTGTCGGGCACGTCATGGCCGGCGGTCTGGGCGGCGACGCGCGGGCCGGCGAAGCCGATGGGCCCGCCCGGCTCGGCGATGATGAGATCGCCGAGGCTAGCGAAGCTCGCGTAGACGCCGCCCGTGACTGGGCCGGCGAGCAGCGAGATGAACGGCACGCCGGCCGCGTGCAGCCGCGCCACGATACCGGCCGTCTTGGCCATCTGCATGAGCGACAGGAGGCCCTCCTGCATCCGCGCGCCGCCGCTCGTCGTCGCGGCAATGAGCGGCGCGCGTCGGCGCAGGGCCAGCTCGCCGGCAAGGGCGATCTTCTCGCCAACCACCGAGCCCATGCTGCCGCCGAGGAAGTGGAAGTCCAGCGCGGCGAGAACCACCGGCCGCCCGCCGATGGTGGCCGTGCCGGTGACCGCCGCGTCGACCAGCCCGGTGCGCTGCTGCGCCTGGCGCAGGCGCTCACGGTACGGCAAGCGATCGCTGAAGCTCAGCGGGTCCACCGGAGCCAGGCGACGGTGCGTCTCGTGAAAGGAGCCCGGGTCCGCGAGCTGCGTGATGCGTTCTTTTGCCGGCAGCGTGAAGTGGTGATGACAGATGTCGCAGACGCGGTAGAGCTGGTAGAGCGGCTGCGCGTCGAGCGCGGTAGCGCAGCCGGGGCACGTTGTCGCCGGCGCCGGGGTCGCGCTGCTCACCGCAGGGGTCATATCGCCTCCCGGGCTAGGCCGACAGGCCGACAACCCCGACCTGCTGAGCCGATTATACTCCCCGCCCGCCCTGGCGGAGGCGCCTGTGCGCTCCGGTCGGGCCAAGCGTCCCAACTCCCCCGCACGCTTGAGCAAGAACACAGACCAAAGAAGCCCTTGACACCAGCATGATTTTGGTCTAGTGTCGAAGTCTGACGCGCCAATAGACTATAGGCGCGGAGAGGAGAGGCGGCGATGGCAGGCAAGTTCGTGGTCTCCCGTCTATGGGTGGTCGTCGTTATCGCGGGCGCGCTGCTCGTCCTCGCGGCG
>JACQUS010000302.1 GCA_016210125.1 Chloroflexota bacterium
CCGCTACACCGTGCAGCGCGACGGCGAGGAGATCGAGCCCTCGCCGATCCCCGGCAAGGTGACGGGCTTCTCCCTGCGGCGCGGCGACGTCGTGGTCATGCGCACCTCGGGTGGTGGCGGCTATGGCGACCCGCTGGAGCGCGACCCGGCGCTGGTCTGGCACGACGTCGTCGAGGGCTACGTCAGCCGCGAGGCGGCCGCCCGAGGCGGCTACGGCGTCGTCGTGACCGCGACCGGCGTCGCCGCGGCGTCGACGGCGGCGCTGCGCGAGGAGCTACGCGCTGCCCGTTGCTTCGCCACCATCGCCGCGACAGACGAGCCGGAGCTCGTCGGTTCGCGGCGCATCCTGCCGCTGGCGCGCGGCATCGCTACTGGAGCGGGCGTCGGCGAGGGTGACGTGGTCGAGCTGCTGCACCCACAGCGCGCCCCGCTGCGGGCCTGGGCACGGCTGGTAGACGAGGATGGCGACCGCGCCTACCTCGGCCCGCACGGCCTGGCGATCCTTGGCGTGCAGCCGGGCGAGCGCATTCGGCTGCGCCGGCTGAGCGCCTGGGGTATGCCGCCCATCGCGCCATAGGACGACGCGACCGAGCACACGGAGGACGAGCACGTGCGTACGCTTCGGATCGGCTGCACCGTTCGGCCGACGGTCCTGGACCGTGACCAGCCGCTGCGGCTCCTGCAATGGGAGAACATGGATGGGCATCTTCAGCTCTACGAGCCGCTCACGCAGTGCGTAGGCGCGCCGCCGGAGACGGCTGGCCGGCCAGAGTCGCTAGAGGTCCTGCCGTTCGTCGCCGAGCGCTGGGAGCAGTCGGCCGACTGCACCACCTATCGCTTCTTCCTGCGCCGCGGCATCTACAGTGCCTTCGACCACGAGCTGACGGCCGAGGACGTGCGCTGGGGCTGGGAGCGCTCCCTCGCCCTCGGCACGGTCGGCGCGTGGGTGTCCGGCAACGCCGGCCTCGCCTCGCCCGACCAGGTCCAGGTGCTCGACCGCTACGTCGTCGAGTTCCGTCTGCCGCACCCGAACACGATCCTGCCGCACCTGTTCACGGTCGTCGTGCCCACGATCTTCGACGCGCAGGTCGCGCGCCAGCACACGACGCCCGAGGACCCTTGGGCACTGCGATGGACGCAGACCAACGGCGTCGGGTTCGGCCCGTACGTCACCGAGGGTCTCACGTCTGATGGCAGCTTCCGCTTCGTCAAGAACCCGCGCTACTGGCGCGGCCCGCTGGCCTACGACGCCGTCGACTTCGTCGAGGTGCGCGATCCAGCCGAGCGCTGGCGAGCGCTCCAGCGCGGCGACGTGGACGTGGCCATCGAGCTGGAGGTGCCGGAGGGGCAGCACGACGGCGTGGTCGTCTACCACGTGCCGACGACCTGGCGCTACACGATGGGCATGAACGTGACGCGGCCGCCGTTCGACCGAGTCGAGGTGCGCCAGGCCGTCGCGTTGGCCGTGCCCTACGAGCGGATCATCACGGAGGCGTGCAAGGGCTGTGCCAAGCGCATGCTGAGCTGCGTCTCGGACACCATCGTCGGCTACACGCCGGCGCACCATCGCTGGGAGTACCGCCCCGACGAGGCGCGGCGCATCCTCCAGCGCCACCAGCCGCTACCGGCGGTGAAGCTCGGCTACCACGACGAGGTGCCAGCGCTGCCGATCATCGCGCGGCTGATCGCCGAGTCGCTCTCGGAGCTGGGCCTACCGGTGGAGCCGGCGCTCATGAGCCGCGAGGACCACAGCTTTGTGCAGTTCACCAAGTCGGTCGACATGTTCCTCGACGAGTTCGGGCCGATGACCGTCGACGGCCGGTACCACCTGCGCCACGACGTGAACCCGCCGCTCGGCGGCATATTCGACTACACGGGCTACCACAGCGCGGAGATCGACCGCCTGCTAACGGCCGCGTTCCGCGAGCTGGACCACGAGCGGATGAAGGCGCTGCTCGCGGAGGTGCAGCGCATCGCACTGCACGACGTGCCCTGGGTGCCGCTGGCGCAGCAGAAGTTCTGCTTCGGCGTGCGGGGGGCGGTCATCGGCTACCGCTGGTATCCGCTGGCGCGCCTGCGCTGCCGTGATCTCCGGCCGCGTGGGTAGGATGGAGCGGCCCCTTAGCCATAGACGCGCGGCCGCCGCTGAGCGCACGATTACCCCAGGGTATGTGCGGGTGCGGCACGCGGCGCCGTCATCATGCTCGCACAACCGGCGTCGTACCTTAGTCGCCTGCCCAAGGCGAGCAGGCCAGGGATGCGCGCCGCTGTGGACGGAGCTCACGCCGTGACATACGCTGGCGTACACCAGTGCCGGTACTTCGCCACCCGACCACGTGCAGCGGCGAAGTACAGCTCCTGCAGCTTGCGGGTGAGAGGGCCTACGTCCTCGCCGCCGATTGGTCGACCATCGATCTCACGGACCGGTGTGATCTCGGAGCCCGTACCGCAGAGGAAGATCTCGTCGGCGACATACAGCTCGCTGCGGTCGATCTGGCGTTCCACGGTTGGCAGGCCGAACTCGTCACGTGCGATCTGCAGCACAAACCTGCGGGTGATTCCCACGAGGATGTCGTCCGACACCGCAGGAGTATGAAGCGCGCCGCTGGCGATCAGGAAGAGGTTTTGAACGGAGGCCTCGGACACGTGCCCGTCGCGCGTGAGAATGATCGCGTCGTCGTATCCGTTGAGCTGCGCCTCCGTGCGCGCAAGTGCCGCGTTGACGTAGAGGCCCGTGACCTTCGCCCGCGCTGGAATGCCGTTGTCGTCTACACGTCGCCAGGGCGCAATGCAGCAGCGAATGCCCTGGTATGTGGCCATATAGTTGCTGCGCGGAGGGATGGCAAAGATCGCCAGCGCGTCAGACACGTCGTGGAGGCGAGGCCCGATCTCTTCGGCGTCCTTGAACGCAATCGCCCGGATGTACACATCGCTGCGGACATGATTGCGCCGCAGCAGATCAAGGGTAATATCCATGAGCCCTTCCACGGGTGCGGGGAGGCGCATGAAGAGGATTCTTGCCGAGCCCTGCAGACGCTCGAAATGGGCGCGCATATGCAGTACGAAAAGCTGCTGCTCCGCATCGCTCCAGTAGCCTCTCAAGGCAGCGAAGCATCCTGTGCCGTATTGCAGCGCGTGAGTCCGGATACCCACACGTGCCTCGTCAAGAGGCACGAGCTGCCCACGGAAGTAACACAGGTTCGGCATCTTCTTCCTCTCACGCGCGCCGTTGGTACGCCTCAATATACCAGAGCTCGGCGTACTCCCAGCTCAGCGTGGCCACACCGCCGCTGCTGACTTGATAGCATGTCGCCGCGGTGCGCGTCTCGTACTCGAGCTCCATCGGGCGACCAGCGGGTGATCGCTTATGATCGTGACGGAGATAGGCGCATGAGTATGTCGGGCTCGCAGATCGATCCCATCACCCTCGAACTCGTGCAGCATGGGCTCGTCGCGGTCGTACGCGAGATGCGCGCCAGCATGATGCGCACGGCGTATTCCTCCATCATCTACGAGAATCAAGATTTCTCCTGTGTCATCGCCGGGGCCGATGGCCAGTTCATCGCTCAGACTCCGGCGGACAACCCTGCCCACATCTTCCCGATACCGTGGTCGGTGCGCAAGGTACTGGACCGTTTCGGTGAGGATATCTACCCGGGCGACCTGTTCCTGCATAACGATCCGTACACCGGAGGCACCCACCTCAATGACATGGCGACGATTTGCCCGGTGCTCTTGGAGAAGCGCCTCTTCGCGTTCACTGTCGTCCGGGCGCACTGGGGTGATGTCGGCGGCATGACGCCGGGCAGCATCTCGGGCCAGGCCACGGAGATCTACCAGGAGGGCATCAGGATTCCCGCGATGCGCGTCTACGATCGGGGCAGACCCAACCAGGCGGTCCTGGATCTGATCTTCGCGAACGTCCGTGGCGAGCGGGAGCGCCGGGGAGACTTCACGGC
>JACQUS010000299.1 GCA_016210125.1 Chloroflexota bacterium
AGCAGGCGGTTCTGCTCGTCGAGGTTGCCGAAGGGCTCGTCCATCAGCAGCACCTCGGGGTCAGCGGCCAGCGCGCGAGCGATGCTGACGCGCTGGCGCATGCCCTCGGAGAGCTGGTGCGGGTAGGCGTCGGCGAAGCGCATGAGCCCGACCGTGGCGATCAGCGCCTCGACCGTAGCGCGCGCCTCGGCCGGCCGCCGGCGCTGAAAGCGCAGGCCGTAGGACACGTTCTGGCGCACGGTGTACCAGGGGAAGACGCCCTGGCCCTGGAAGACCATGGCCGTCGCCGGACGCGCATGATCGCCGCGATGCAGGTCTACCGTGCCGGCCGTCGGCCGCTCCAGCCCGGCGGTGAGCCGCAGCAGCGTCGTCTTGCCGCAGCCCGAAGGGCCGACGAGGCAGCAGAACTCACCGGCGGCGATGGCCAGGTCGATCTCTTCGACCGCGGTGATGTCGCCGCGCGGCCCGCGGAAGCGCTTGGTCAGGCCGCGAAGCGCGACCTTGGCCGCGGCCGTCGCGGCCGACGGCGTGCTCTGGTCAGCGGCGATCACGACCGCCCCTGGTACGACCCCAGCACGCGCAGCGCCTGCTCGACGAACGAGCCGTCGACGAGCTGGCGCACGTCCAGCGGCTCCTTGTAGGTCAGCAGCCCCTGGCGCATGAAGAACTGCTGCTGCTTCTCCCAGTCGGATAGGTTTATACGGCCGTTCGGCTCGAAGAGCGGCGCTGCGGCAGCGCGGATGATGTCGGCCGGGACCTTGGTGTGCTTTTCGATGATGGCCACGTTCTGCGCGTCGCGCCAACCTTCGGCCTGAAGGTCGCGGCAGGCCTTGAGGTAGGCGACCATGAAGCCCTTGGCCGCGTCTGGGTTCTTGCGCGCGAAGTCAAGGTTGTAGTACACGGCCGTCGGCTGGGCGTCCTTCAAGAAGTCGTCGCTCAGGCGCACGACGATGCCGCGGCGCTCGGCCAGCGTCGTCAGCGGCTCGGCGAGCATGCTGGCCTCGATGACCCCCTTCTCGAGGGCCGCCGGCATGTCGCCGAAGGGGATGGCCTGGAGGTCGATGTCGTTGATGGTCAGCCCGCCCTGGCGCAGCGCGGCGTCCAGCCAGTACTCCGTCGCGGCACCGCGGGCGTTGATGGCCGCCTTCTTACCGCGCAGATCGGCGATGGCCTTGACCGTGCCGGCGTCGCGGCTGGCCTTGCGGCCGACGAGCGGCGTCGACATGGGCTTCGACTCGGCGTGCAGCGGCGCGACGACGCGCACGGCGACGCCGCGCTGGATGGCATTGAACAGCGCCGAGCCGACGCCGCCAGCGCCGACGTCGAAGTGGCCGCCAGCGGTCTGGATGAGCATGTCGGCCCCACCGGCGAGCGTGGTGAGCTGCGCATCGATGCCCTGCTCGCGGAAGTAGCCCTTCTCCAGAGCGACGTAGAGTGGGGCGAAGTTCATGATGGGCACGTAGCCGACGCGGACGGTGGTGCTGCTCGCCGGTTTGGCCGGCTGGGCCGGCGCCGCGGGCTTGGCGGCCGGCTGCGCCGGCCCAGCCGGCTTGGCCTCAGCGGCGGGCTTCGTCTCCGCCGGCTTGGCGGCCGGCGCGCTGGCCGGGGCCGGCTGGGCCGCCGGCGCGCAGGCGGCGAGAGCCAGGAGCAACGCAAGGCTGAGGACGCGGACCATCGTTCATCCCTCCTGGGGCACGGCCCCGACGCTGCGCAGCAGCATGGCGCGGACGAGCGGTTGAGCGTGAGCCAGGTCGGGCTCGCCGGTGTAAAGCCAGCGGGTGATGACCTCGTGCAGCGCGCCGAGCCAGACCAGCGCCGCCAGGCGCGTGTCGAGCGGCGCGATGGCCCCGGTGGCTACAGCGCGGTCGAGGTGCTGGGCGATGAAGGCGGCGATGCGCCCGTGCACGTCGAGCAGCTTGCGGTCGACGGCTGGCCCGCAGCCGACGGCGTCGATGAGCAGGATCTTGGCCAGGGAGCGGTGGCGGGCGAAGGTGCCGAGCACCGTGCCCAGCGCCGCGTCGGCGCGCAGCACAGGGTCATCGGCGCTGGCGATCGCCTTGTCGAC
>JACQUS010000300.1 GCA_016210125.1 Chloroflexota bacterium
CCACTGAACTCCTGTGAAAATCACCTTGTCGGCGGCTACCCCGCCCCACCCCCGGTTTGGGACGCAGAGGGGCTTCGCCCCTCGGCACTCCCCGGCAGCGCAGCCGCTTTTCATGCATCGCTGGCGTCGCGCAGCGACATGGGCAACTCCCGTGAAAATACCCCTCCGGGCGGCTACCCCACCCCACCCGAAAGAGGTTCCCAGAGGTCGCCGAAGGCGACCTCTGGACTCCCCGCCCGCTCTGCTCCCCCTCTCCGAGTCGGAGAGGGGGCCGGGGGTGAGGTCCATCCCCCTCTGCGGCGCCGCCCCTTTCATTCACCGTCGGCGTCGCGCAGGGACAGCGCGAGCAATGGCGCCGAGACGTTCCTGCGGCTCTGGTGGTCCTCCGTATGGCCGCGCCGTGCCTCGCCCCACGACCCACTCGCGCGCAAGGAAGTGATCTGGGCGCCATGGCTCGACCTATCCGGCGAGCCAGCCGCCGTCGGCGAACAGGCAGTGCCCGGTGACGAAGCGCGCCTCGTCGCTGGCCAGGAAGATCGCCGGGCCGACGATGTCCTCTGGTTCGCCCAGCCGCCCGAGCGGGATGCGCTGCACCATGCGCTCGACCTCCGAGGGGGCAGAGAGGCGCTCCCGATTGATGTCGGTGCGCACTGTCGCCGGGCCGATGGCGTTGACGCGAATCCCGTACGGGGCGAGATCGACGGCCATGGCCTTGGTCAGCACGCGCACGCCGCCCTTGCTGGCGCAGTAGTGCGCCTGGCCGCGGTCGGCGATCTCGGCGCGTTGCGAGGCAATATTGACGATGGCTCCGCCACGGCCGGCGCGCACCATCTGCCGCGCGACGGCCTGCCCGCAGAGGAACACGCCGGTGAGGTTGACCGCCAGGGTGCGGTTCCAGACCTCATCGGTCATCTCCAGAAAGTCGTAGCGTCCGGCGACGCCGGCGTTGGCAACGAGGAGGTCGACGCCGCCCAGCTCCTGAACGGTGCGCTCGACGACGGTCTCGACCTGCGCCCGCTGCGTCACATCGACCGTCACGCTGAGGGCCCGCCGCCCTAGCGCGCGCACCTCGGCGGCCGTGCGCTCGGCCGTCGTGCCGTCCATGTCGGCGATCACGACGTGCGCGCCCTCCCGCGCGTAGCCGAGGGCGATGGCCCGGCCGATGCCCCGGCCGGCCCCGGTCACGATAGCCACACGATCTGCCAAGCGCATACGATTGCTCCTCCGCGCACCGACTGCCCGCTATAGTACTCGATTCTAGACACTGCCGGCGCGCTGGGACGTCGAGTATCATGCAGCCGTCGCGATGCCGCGCGTCGCGCGCCGACCGAGGCGAGGGAGGGGAAGATGCCACGCATTCGCCCACTGTCCGAGGAGGAGGCTCCGCCGGAGGCTCGTCCAGCCTACGGCCAGGATCGCGCCCGTTACGGGCGGGTGCTCAACTCGACCGGCGTGTACGCCTACGCGCCGCAGTGGCTAGCGGTGCGGCAGCAGCTCGGCCCGGCGGCCGAGCGCTCGACGCAGGTGCCGCCGGCGCTACGCTCCATGCTCAATCTCTACGTGGCCAGTCTGGTGGGCTGCCCGTCTTGAATGGACATCCACACTGCCGGGAGCAGGCGGGAAGGCGTCTCGGACACGAAGCTCGCCGCGCTGGCCGACCCATGGACCTCGCCGCTTTTCACGCCGGCCGAGCGGGGGGCGCTGCGGCTGGCCGATGCGATGACCGCCGTGCTGCCGGTCGACGTGCCCGACGAGCTCATCGCCGAGCTGCGCGCGCACTTTGGCGACGCCGGCCTGGTCGAGCTGGCGGCCCTGGTGGCCACCGAGAACTTCCGCGCGCGCTTCAACCGCGTCTTCGGCATCGAGGCACACGGCTTCGCTGCCCGCGAGGTCGAGCACGCGGCGCCCGAGAGGTGAAGCATCTCGACTGTCAGCGACGCGCCGGCCATCGTGTCGGGCCAGAAGTCGCCGGGCTGGGTAGCAACGTTCGCCAGCCCGCGCGAGCTGGCGCAGGCGGTCGCTGCTTACACGACGCTGCTGCTGGTCAAGCTCGCCGTCTACCTCCAGACGGGGATGCTCAGCGTGCTGGCGCTGGCGCTACACAGTCTGAGCGACGTGGTCGCCAGCGCGTTCCTGCTGCTCGCCGAGCTGATGCTGCCACGCGGCGGACGGCCGGCCCATAGCCTGGCCGCGGGCCGGGCGCGGAGCGCGGCGGCCCTGCTCGCCGCCACGGTGACGATGAGCTTCATCAGCTTTCGTCTGGCGGAGGAGGCGCTCGGCTATCTGCTCAATCCGCGCCTAGCAGTTTACCGCACGCCGGAGCTGGCCTTCGCCCTGGTCCTGGGCTCGATGCTGGCCGGCTGCGTGCCCATCGTCCGCGCGCTGCGCCAGCGCCGGCCGCGGCCCCTGGCGCGACTGCCCGGCGAGGCGCACCTGATGGGAGCGCTCAACGACGAGCTGTCGCTGCTGGTCGGGCTGGGGGGCATCGTGCTGCTGAACCACGGGCTGCGGTACGCCGACGCCTGGGCGGCGCTGGCCATCGCCCTGCTCATCGCCGCCAACGCCGTGGGGCTGATCCGCACGCACCTGCACCTGCTCATCGGCGGCCCGGCCACTGCGGCGGGCCAGAAGCGCGCGGCGGCGATGGCCGGCGACGTGCCGGGCGTACGCGGCGTGCGCATCGTCGACGCCGAGGGCGACGGCGAGCGGCTCTTGCGCGCGACGCTCTACGTGAAGGTCGCGCCGGGGCTGCCTATCGAGCAGGCGACGGCCATAGCGATGGCGGTCGAGACGCGGCTGCGCGCCGAGCTGGGCTGCCCGGGCTGCGTCGTCGTCCCCGTGGTGGGCGACTGATACCGTTTCACCTTGCACATGGCGGCATACGTAGGGGCGATCCTTATGAGCCTGTCCCAGAAGTACAGACGAGTGCTTGGTCAGGGGACCGATTATACTGAGCGGCGAGGTGGTCCAAGGAGCAGTGCCGATGCCGGTGCGCCCGCTGACTCGTGACCAAGCGTGGCTCGTACCACCCTCGCTCGACGACCTCGTCCCCAGCGACCATCCGGCACGGTTCGTCGCCGCCTTCGTCGAGGCCCTGAGCCACGCCGCGTGGCGCGCGTTGGGCA
>JACQUS010000329.1 GCA_016210125.1 Chloroflexota bacterium
CCGAGTGCGGCGGCCTTGTCGGGGTGCATCTGGCAGTAGAGGTCCGGCACCATCTCGCTAGCCTGCCAGAGCCAGTGCGTCCACGAGTGGAAGTGCGCCGCGGCGGCCCGCCCGGTGATGAGCTCGGTGTCGAAGTCGTCGCGCTGGCGCGGCTCGTCGACGATGCGCGCCGGGCGGGTCGAGACCGCGTCGTTCCAGAACGGCGCCGACACGCCCTCGTCGGCATCACTCGCCAAGTACTCCAGGTGCGGCAGGTCGACGAGCTGCTCGCGCTCGGTGTAGAACTCCGGAAAGGCGCTCAGGCCGTACTGCCCGAACTTGGCCTCGAGCTGGGGCGTCCACAGCTCGATCATGCCGGACGGCGTTGGGAAGCGCCGGCCGTGGGAGTCGCCGGGGAACGGCTGGCCCTCATGGAAGAGCTTCTCGACCTCCGGGCTGTCCTCGCTCGGCAGCGGGCCGCGCAGCGAGCGCGTCGGCGAGCGGCGGAAGCGGGCCACGGTCGCGCCGCGCATCGAGGGGTGGCCGATCATCAGGTTGTCCCAGAACAGCGCCGGGTCCTTGTACTCCTCCTTGAGCACGTCGTCGAAGCCAAAACGCTTGCCCAGCTCGATCCAGAACCAGTAGTCGGGCTTGGCCTCGCCCGGCGGGTCGATGAGCTTGTCGATCCAGACCAGGCGGCGCGTCTCGTCGATACGTGTCACCTCGCCGCACTCGATGCCGCTGGCCGCCGGGAGGACGAAGTCGGCGAAGGCCGTCGTCGCGTTCGGCCACAGCTCCATGTGCGCCAGCACGTCGAGGTGCAGCAGCGCGTCGCGCAGGTCGCCCTGGTCGGGGCAGAGCGCCGCTGGGTTGCTGGTGGCGATGAGCGCCTTCAGCGGATAGGGCTTGCCGCTGCGCATGGCCTCGGCCCAGCCGGAGAACGACTTGCGCAGCCCGCGCCGGCGCTTAGCCGCGACGCGCTCCGGCGGCAGGGCCGGCCCCAGCAGCAGGCCGTTGGCCGTGCAGTTGACGCCGGCGCCCGGCTTGCCGTAGAGCCCGCGCAGCGCGCCGAGGGCCAGGAAGACGCGGAAGGTCTGCGTGCCGTTGCTGTGCTGCGTCAGGCCGCGGTTCAGGAACAGCGCCGGGCGCTCGCTATGCGCGAAGAGCTCGGCCAGCCAGGTGATATCGCGGGCCGGCAGGTCGGTGATCGGCGCGGCCCACTCGGCGGTGTAGCCGCGGCCGAGCACGAAGGCGCGGATCTCGTCGTAGCCCAGCACCCAGTCGCGGAGGAAGGCGTGGTCAAGCAGGTCCTCGTGCGTCAGGAGATAGTGCAGCATCGCCAGGCCGAGGGCCATGTCCGTGCCCGGTCGGATCGGCAGCCAGCGGTCGGCTTTGGCCGCGGTCGCGCTGCGACGCGGGTCGACGGCCACCATCGGCGTCCCGTTGCGCACGCGCCAGTCGTTGACACGGCCGAAGTAGACCGGGCGCGATTCGGCCATGTTGTCGCCGATGAACAGGTAGAGGTCCGAGGTGCCGAGGTCGTCGTCGGTGAACACGCAAGGATTGGCGCGCGTGCCCTGGTGGATGGTATAGGCCACGTCGGCCGACGTGCCGCAGTACGGGCCGGTGCCGGTGCGGTTCGGCGTGCCCCATAGCTCGCCGAAGGCCACCGACGCGCCGAGATACGTCAGGATGCCGCAGCGCGTCCCGGTGAAGATGCCCAGCGCCTCCGAGCCGTAGCGATCGCGGACCGCGCGCAGGCGCTCGGCCAGCTCGTCCAGCGCCTCGTCCCAGGTCACGCGCACGAGCTTGCCCGCGCCGCGCGGGCCGACGCGCTTCATGGGATAGCGCAGCCGATGTGGGTTGTCGTGCATCTGCGCCAGGAGCTGGCTCTTGGGGCAGACGCGGCCGCGCGTGTTGGGGTCGAGCGCGTTGCCGGTGATGGCCGTGACGCGGCCGTCGCGCACGTAGACGAGGGTCGTGCAGCTATTGAAGCAGATGTTGCAGCCGGCGGGGTACGCCACCTGCGCGAGCACGCCCTCGCGCTCGGCGCTGTGCGGGTAGCCCTCGGCCGGCGGGGCCGGCCGCAGCGCCTCCGCCACGTCGGCGGCGACGCCGCGGAGCTGGCTTAGCAGGCCGTTGCGCGGCTTGGGCGGGATGTCCAGAGTCACGGCGCTCCCTCCTCGCGGGCGCGGCGGGCGTCAGGAGACGCCGGCCAGCGCCGGCTCGCCGACGGCCGCACGGGCGCGCGGCTCGACCGGGCGGCGCTCCTGGTGCTCGAGGTAGATCGTCTGCGGCTTGAGGCCGAAGTGGTCGACGTTGCGCACGCTGCGCCCCTCGGCTTGGGCACGGGCCAGCAGCTCCTCGCGCTCGCCGAAGCTGAGCGCGTGGCCGGGGCAGACCGAGACGCAGGCCGGCTGGAGCCCGGCCTCGCGGCGCTCGACGCAGAGTGTGCACTTGTCGGCGCGATTGTAGCGCGGGTCGAAGCTCATCACGCCGTAGGGGCAGGCCTTGACGCACTCCTGGCAGCCGGTGCAGCGGCTGGCGTCGATCAGCACGACGCCGTCCTCGGCGCGCTTCTCGAGCGCCTTGGGCAGCACCGGGCAGGCGCGGACGCACGCCGGGCGCTCGCACTGCTGGCACATCGCGTCGAGGAACTCGAGGCGCAGCGAGTCGCGCGGCTGCGGCTGCCAGAGCACCTTGGTGCGGTACTGCCAGCGCCCGAGGCGGTGCTCCAGCTTGCAGGCCACCTCGCACGAGCGGCAGCCGGTGCAGCGCTCCAGGTCGACCATGAGCACGAGCTGGCCCACAGCGCGCCTCCTCCGCCGCTGGGCTATTGTAGCCCGAGCATAGCGAACTGTGTCAAGGTCGTATCAGGAAAGCAATCTCTTGACAGGCCTGGCCCACGGATATACAGTATTCTCGCTCGGAGGAGCGAGAGGGGGTATCCCATGGCACAGCGGCATTCGCGTCGGTTCGACGAGACGCAGCATCCGCTCGCGCGGGGAGCGACTCCTCCCGAGGAGTCGGACGAGGCTCTCTCGGCCAGGGTTGGGCGCCGCGAGTTCCTGAAGCGCGCCGTCGCCACAGGCGTCGCGCTAGGATCGGCGTCGCTTTGGGGCGCCGCCTGTGCTCCGGCGCAGGAGGCGCCGCCTGCGGCGAAGGCGCCCGGAGCAGCGACCGGCGCAGCGCCAAAGCCGGCTGGAGCGCTGAAGACCGTCAAGATTGCCGAGGCCGCCCACACGACGCAGTATGGGGCGATGTACTTTGCCAATCGCATGGGGTTCTTCCGCGAGCAGGGCATCGAGCTCGACATCACCACGACCGGCAACCGCGTGATCGCCATTCAGTCGGTGATCGCCGGTGAAGCCCACTTCTCCTGCCACGATCCGGCCGAAGGCGGGCTGGCGCGCACGAAGGGCGCCGACATCAAGATGCCGATCCCCCTCGTGATGCGAAACCTCAGCTTCGTCCTGGTGCCGAAGTCGAGCACCGCCAAAGGGTTTGCCGATCTGAAAGGGCTCCGCCTCACGACCCACAAGGAGCCGAGCACCGGCTACTCCAACGTCCTCGAGCTGCTAGGACGCTACAACTTCGAGATGGTCGAGCGCAACATCTGGCGGCCGAAGGGCAGCACGAGCAAAGCCGACCAGCTCGAAATCATCGAGGTGGATGTCGGAAGCGAGCTTCCGACGCTGGTCGCCGGTCGGGCCGACGCGGGTCACGTTTACATGCCAGCGGAGGCGATCGGCGAAGTCGAAGCGAACCTGCGCATCCTGATCTCGATCATGAAGGAGATCGGCCCCTTCTTTTACACGTCGTTCAACGGCTTGGGCAAGACCATCGCGGCGGACCCAGACCTTGTCCAGCGCTTCGTCAACGGCATGACCAAGTCGTTCAAGTGGGCGCACAAGAATCCCGGCGATGCGATCCGCGTGATGAAGGAAGAGTTCCCGAAAGTGAATCCAGTAGCGATCGAGCAGTCAGTCGGGCGCATGATCGCTGATGGTGGGTGGCCAGATTCGCCCGTCATCACGAAGCAGGCGTTCGACGCCAACTTTAACGACCTCCTCGTCAAGACGAAGCATCCGGCCGCTGGCGCGAAGTACGAGGACCTCGTGATGACCGAGTTTGCCGAGAAGGCGAATGCGACCATAACCGTGTAGGATGGATGCCCATCGTGGAGAACCATCGGGCAAAGCTGCGTCTCGAGCGCATCGGCATGGAGTTCGAGGGTGCGGGTGCGCGGGTCGTCGCTCTTGCCGACGTGACCATGGAGGTGCGCGAGAATTCCTTCGTAAGCATCGTTGGCCCCAGCGGCTGCGGGAAGAGCACGCTGTTCAGCATCGCTGCGGGGATCATCGAGCCGAGCTACGGGGAGGTGTACCTCGACGGCAAGCGCGTCGAGCGCCGCACCGAGTATGTGAGCTACATGCTCCAGAAGGATCTCCTACTGCCCTGGCGGATGATCCTCGATAATGTCATCCTCGGCCTGGAGATCGGAGGGGTGCCGAAACGTGAGGCGCGCGAGCGGGCTCGCGCGCTCTTCGGGCGCTACGGCTTGCAGGGCTTCGAGAACCACTACCCGCACCAGCTTTCTGGCGGCATGCGGCAGCGTGCGGCGCTCATGCGTACGCTGCTGCTCGACCGTCCGCTCGTACTCCTCGACGAGCCGTTCGGAGCGCTCGATGCCCTCACGCGCAGCCTTATGCAGGAGTGGTTGCTGCAGATCTGGGAGGGCAGCCAGCGCACGGTGGTCTTCATCACGCACGATATCGAGGAGGCTATCTTCCTCTCCGATCAGATCTACGTCATGTCAGCCCGTCCCGGGCATATGAAGGCGAGGGTGGACGTCAATCTGCCGCGTCCGCGCTCCATCGCCAGTCACACCGACGCACGATTCGTCGCGCTCAAGGACCACCTGTTGCACTTGGTCCGCGAGGAGAGTCTACGTGCCTTCGAGCAGCAGGGCTCAGGCGTTTTTGCCGGCGCCTGAGCCTCGCCCACCCCAGGCCACCGGTACGAGCGGCAAGGCGGGGAGCTCACACCGGTCTCTTGACTCCTCGCCGGCGAGGGAGCCGCCGATGGCGCCGCGCCGACACCGGCTGAGGATGGGCTGCGGTACGGCCTGACGCGTTTTGGGAAGCGTACAGTGGCCACCTGAGATGCCGGCCTGGGCACCGCGCGACACATGCCGGCACCTCCTCACCATGAGTGCGCGATCGAGGGATGCAATGGCAACAGGCTTGAGACCGCTTGAGGTGACGGGCAAGCGCGCGGCCAGGTCCAGGTCCTGGACGCGCGTCCCCGCGACGCTCCGCGTCAACGCATGGCGCGTCCTGCTCCTCGCGGTGATCTTTAGCGCCTGGGAAGCCGCTGTAAACCAAGGATCGATCAGCGCCCAGTTCGTCGGGAAACCCAGCATCATCGCGCGCCAATGGGTGGACGTGGCGCTGCATGGCACGCTCTTTTACGACACGTGGGTTACTTTGACCGAGACTTTCGCCGGCTTCGGCAGCGGCATCCTGATTGGCGCAGCGTGCGGCTTCCTCATGTGGTGGTGGCCGGGACTGGCCCGCGTGCTCGATCCCTTCCTGGTCATGCTCAACAGCACGCCGCGCATTGCGCTCGCGCCGGTCATCATCATCGTGCTCGGCATCGGCTTCAACAGCAAGTGGGCGCTGAGCTTCGCCAACGTCGTCATCGTGGCCTGGCTCACCGTGTACGAGGGAACCAAGGTCGTAGACCGCGACCTCGTGACGCTCATGCGTGCCCTGAACGCCTCGCGCTGGCAGATTTTCACCAAGATCGTCTATCCCACAGTCCTGCCGACGCTCATCTCGACCTTCAAGATCTGCATCGGCTTCGCGCTCATCGGCGCGGTCGTCGGCGAGTTCATCTCCGCCAAGGCCGGCCTTGGCCATTTCATTTGGAAATCCGGCAGCATTTATGAGCTCAACCTCGTCTGGGCTGGCATCTTCACGCTGATGATCGTCTCCTTCTTGGTGTATTTGGTGATCGATCGGTTCGAGCGAGCGCTGCTGAGCTGGCGCCGCAGCTAGGCCACAGCGAGCCAATGACCGCGCGCTATAGTCGTCGCCCGCGAAGCAGGCGCCAGCCCGCCGGTCGTATGCACCGGGCGCCGCTGGCACGCAGGCCCCAAGCAAGCCAGCACGGGAGGAAGAGTTGGACCTCACATCAGCGGATCTTCGTGCGCTCGCCCGCGAGCTGCTCGACCTGCCTCTGGACGCGGCCGATGCCGAGGCGTGCGCCAGCGCGCTCGGAAAAATTCGCGAGGCGGTAGCGCATCTCGGTGGGGTGCCTCTCCCGTTCAACGAGGCCGTGTTCACCGAGCCGGCCCACGGCACGCGCTGGCTCGAGGACTGGGAGGGCACGGGGGGGACCTCCCCGCGATTCACGCCGACGGCCTCCAGCGTGTCCGACACGTCGGATCGAGGACCGCAACGGCGCGCGAAGGACCCGATGAGTGCCGACCTGCCCTTCCTGCCGATCGAGACGACGGCTGCGCTCATCGCCCGGCGGGAGGTCTCGCCCGTCGAGCTGACCCGCGCGCTGCTGAGCCGCATCGAGCAGCTCACCGCCCCACTCAACGCGTACATCGCCGTCACGACGGACGAGGCGCTGCGGGCAGCGCAGGAGGCCGAGGCCGAGATCGGCCGCGGCGCGTATCGTGGCCCGCTGCACGGTATTCCCGTCGGCATAAAAGACATCATCGACGTCGCTGGCGTGCCGACCACCGGCGGCAGCCGCATCCTCGGCGCGTACGTCGCCCCGGCCGACTCCGAGGTCGTTCGGCGGCTGCGGGCCGCCGGGGCCATCGTCATCGGCAAGACGCACACCCACGAGCTGGCCGGCGGCGGAACGTCGATCAACCGGTTCTTCGGTCCCGCCCGCAATCCCTGGGACCCGACACGCATCCCCGGCGGCTCCAGCGGCGGCTCGGGCATCGCCGTCGCCACCGGCATGGCGCACGCCGCGCTAGGGACCGACACTGGCGGCTCTGTCCGTTTGCCGGCCGCACTGTGCGGCGTCGTTGGCCTCAAGGCGACCTTCGGGCGCGTCAGCCGCCGAGGTGTGCTCACGCGGGCCTGGTCCCTCGACCACGTCGGCCCGCTGACGCGCCGCGTGCGCGACGCGGCCATCGTCCTGGGGGCGCTCGCCGGCCACGACGCGGGCGACCCGCAGTCGAGCCGCCGGGCAGCGGCCGATTACCTGGCCGCGTGCGCTGGCGATCTGCACGGCCTGCGGGTGGGTGTGCTGGAAGGGCCGTTCTTCG
>JACQUS010000330.1 GCA_016210125.1 Chloroflexota bacterium
AGGCGACCTCTGGGAACCCTTTCCGGGGTGGGGTGGGGCACGCACCCGCAAGGCCATTTTGACAGGAGTGCCGCATGCGACTCTGTCTGCGCTGCCTGAGCGAGTATCGCGGCCTCTGGCCCGTCGGGCTGCCGCTCCTGTTCCTCACCGCGCTCCTACCGCCCATCGCCCTCACGATGCCGCTGGTCGAGCGCTACCTGGTCGACGGCGTCGTCCTGGCGAAGCGCGTGGACCTGCTACCGCAGGCCGTGGTCCTCTACGGCGGCATCTGGCTGCTGACGACGACGGTGCAGATCGTCGGCGCGCTGCTACGTACCTATCTCATCGAGCAGATGATGCTGCGGCTCAAGCAGCGCCTGTTCGCCCACTGCGAGAGGCTGTCGCTGGCGTTCGCCCACCGCGAGCACAGTGGCCGCACGATCGCCCTCTTCGTCAACGACGTCCCCAACCTGGTCAACCTGTTCAGCACGACGGTGCTCGGCGCAGTCGGCAGCGTCGTCACCCTTCTGGTCGGCGCATCCATCATGTTCAGCCTGAGCTGGCAGCTCGCGCTCGTCGCCGGCGTGGCCCCGCCGCTGGTCGCCGGCCTCGCCGGGGTCATCACGCGGCCGATGCGCCCGGCCGCGCGGCGCGCGCAGGAGAAGGCCGCTGAGTTGACCGAGCGCCTCCAAGAGAACCTGGCCGGCATGCGCGAGGTCGTGGCCTTCGGCCAAGAGCAGCGGCAGGGGCGCAGCTTCACCACAGCCCTGCGCGACCTCCTGCGCCTGCGCATGCGCCTCACGCTCATGGACATCGGGCTCCAGACCGGCCAGAGCCTTTTCTCTCTTACGGTGACGCTGGCCATCGTCGGCTACGGCGGCTACCTCGTCATCGCCGGCGAGACGACGATCGGCACGCTCGTCGCCATGCGCTCGCTCTTCGCCCACCTCTTCCAGCCGGCGAGCCAGCTTTTCGGCATGATGAGCGGTGTGCAGAAGGCGCTGGCCTCCGCCGAGCGCATCTATGGCTTTCTCGACGAGAAGCCGCGCGTCGTCGAGCGCCCCCGCGCTCGTGCGCTACGCCAGGTGCGCGGCGAGATCGTCTTCGACGGCGTGAGCTTCGCTTACGAGCCCGGCCGGCCGGTGCTGCACGACGTCTCGTTCGTCGCGCGGCCGGGCGAGCTGCTGGCCCTGGTCGGCCCCAGCGGCGCCGGCAAGAGCACGCTGCTGAGCCTGGTCGCGCGCTTCTACGATCCAACCGCCGGCCGCCTCTTACTAGACGGCGTCGACCTGCGCGACCTCACCATCGCCGACTTACGCGACCATATCGGGATCGTCTTCCAGGACACCTTCCTCTTCGCCACGACCATCGGCGAGAACATCGCCTTCGGCCGCGAGGGCGCCGACGAGGCACGCGTCGTCGCCGCGGCGCGGGCGGCCAACGCCTGGGAGTTCATTGCTCGCTTGCCGCAAGGCCTCGAAACGCCGGTGGGCGAGCGGGGCGTGCAGCTCTCCGAGGGTCAGAAGCAGCGCCTGGCCATCGCCCGGGCCGTGCTACGCGACCCGCGCATGCTCATCCTCGACGAGCCGACCTCGGCGCTCGACGCGCGCTCCGAGCACCTGCTCCAGGCGGCGCTCGACAACCTGATGCGTGGGCGCACGACCTTCGTCAGCGCGCACCGCCTGGCCACGGTGCAGCGCGCCGACCGCATCCTGGTGGTCGAGGGCGGCCGCGTGGTCGAGGAGGGCACCCACGCCGCGCTGCTCCGGAGCCGCGGCCTTTACCGCGAGCTGTTCGAGCTGCAGTTCGGCGCCGCTGCGGCCCTCGACGGCGCGCAGGTGAGCGACGAGGCGCTGGCCGCGGCGCAGCAGCGCTAGGCCCGGTCTCCGAAGCAACGACGCGCCGAGCGCCGGCCTCCGAATGTAGCGGCGAGGCGTGTCGCCGCCTACACGCGGCGCGTTCCGGAGGACAAGCCTCCGCGCTGCGGCGCGTCCGCATGCCACTTCGCCGGCATCGTTGGCGTCGCGCAGCGACGTGGGCAACTCTCCCTCACGCTGCCCGAAGGAGCAAGTCTTCACGGCGAAGTGTAGCCAGACCCCGGCCGGCTGCTTCTCGACGCCTTTGTAACGCACGGTCAACCCCAGCTTGACCCGCGACCTCCATGATCCAAATGTTGGCAGAATGCGCACCGACGCTGCGGAGGCAAGGAAGCATGCAGGCGGCCGATCCGGCGTGCCCCCGGGTGGTCGAGCCGTCGACGCCGTCGCTCTACGAGCTGAGCAAGCGCGTGCTCGACGTCGTCGCCTCGGCCGCCCTGCTCTGCGGCCTCGCGCCCGTTTTCGCAGTCTGCGCCTTGGCCATTCGCCTAGACTCGGCGGGGCCGGTGTTCTTCCGCCAGCAGCGCGTCGGGCGGTGTGGCAAGCTCTTCACGATCCTCAAGTTCCGCTCCATGCGCGCCGACGCCGACGCGGGACCGCACCGCGCCTACGTCGTGGCGTTCATCCAGGGGCAGGCGCCGCGCCATCAGAGCGCCGAGGGCGCAGTCTACAAGCTGGTGGACGACCCACGCATCACGCGTGTGGGCCGCTGGCTGCGGCGCACGAGCCTGGACGAGCTGCCGCAGCTCTGGAACGTCCTGCGCGGGGATATGAGCCTCGTCGGCCCACGGCCACCCATTCCATACGAGATCGAGCACTACCAGCCGGCCCAGCTCCAGCGCCTGGCCGTGCGCCCGGGCCTCACCGGGCTGTGGCAGATCAGCGCGCGCAGCACGAGCACCTTCGAGGCCATGGTGGTCCTGGACCTTGAGTATATCCGCCGGCGCTCACTGGGCCTCGATCTGCGCATTCTTCTCGGGACGATCCCTGCGGTCTTACGCGCCAGGGGCGCGCACTAGTACGGCGGGCGCTGATCCGGCAGCACGTACACGGAGGCGGCGCAATGCACAGCGCGAAGCGCGGGCACGCGACCAAGGTCGGCGTCGTCGGCGTCGGCTACTGGGGACCGAAGATCGTGCGCAATCTGAGCGAGATGCCCGAAGCCGACCTGCGCTGGGTGGTCGACCTCGACGCCGGCCGACTGGCGCGCGTGCGGGCGCAGTATCCGGCCGTCCGCACGACGCACAGCTACGCCGACGTGTTGCGCTCGGACGTCGAGGCCGTAGTGGTCGCCACGCCGATCCGCACGCACCACGCGCTGGCCAAAGCCGCGCTCCTCGCCGGCAAGCACGTCATGGTGGAGAAGCCGTTGACGTCCAGTAGCGCCGAGGCCACGGACCTGGTGCGGGTCGCCGAAGAGCGCGGCCTGGTGCTTATGGTCGGCCACACCTTCGAATACAACCCGGCCGTGCGCGTGTTGCGCGACATCGTGGCCAGCGGCGAGATCGGCGAGGTCTTCTACGTCGACATGGCGCGCCTCAACCTCGGCCTCTTCCAGAGTGACATCAACGTGCTCTGGGACCTCGCGCCCCACGACCTGTCGATCCTGCTCTACGTTCTCCAGCGTGATCCGATCGCCGTGAGCGCGCGCGGCAGCGCCATCGTCACGCCGGGCGTTCACGACCTCGCCTACGTCGAGGTGCGCTTCGCGGACGGCATCCTCGCCCACGTGCACGTCACCTGGCTCGACCCCTGCAAGGTCCGGCGCGTCACCGTCGTCGGCAGCCGGAAGATGGTCGTCTACGACGACGTGCAGGAGGTCGAAAAGATTCGCATCTACGACAAGGGCGTCGACCGGCCCTACGAGACGGATCACTTCACGGACTTTCCTCTCACGTACCGTTACGGCGGCGTGAACATTCCGCACATACCGCTGCACGAGCCGCTGCGCGCCCAGTGCGAGCACTTCCTGAACTGCGTGCGCACCGGCGAGCGGCCGCAGAGCGACGGGCGCGTCGGCCTGAAGGTCGTGCGCATCCTTGAGCAGGCCGACAAGTCGCTGAAGAACGGCGGCGTGCGCGAGCCGGCCCTCTTCGACGTGCCGCGAACCGACGGCGTTGGGCCGCACAGCTTGCCTGCGGGTCACATTGGCGCTGCCGTGCTCGCCGCGGAGGGCTGGCGTGGCCGCTGAGGTCATCCTGCCCAAGCTCGGTATGAACACCGAGTCGGCGACGATCGTCCGCTGGCACAAGCGCGAGGGCGATCGAGTCGCCGTCGGCGACGTGTTGGTCGAGGTAGAGACTGACAAGGCGACCATCGAGGTCGAGGCCGAGACGGCCGGCGTGCTGCGCAAGGTGCTCGCCGGCGAGCAGGAGCGCGTGTCCATCAGCCAGACCATCGCC
>JACQUS010000315.1 GCA_016210125.1 Chloroflexota bacterium
GTGGCGACGATCTTCGCCACGCAGCGCATGCCGACCGAGCGCAACCCGCTGCACATCACCGTCGTCGGCCATCAGTGGTGGTGGGAGTTCCGCTATCCCGACCTCGGCGTTGTCACGGCCAACGAGGTGTACGTGCCGGTCGGACAGACGGTCCTCTTCACGCTGGAGTCGGCCGACGTCATCCACAGCTTCTGGGTGCCCGGCGCTGGGGCCAAGCGCGACGTCGTGCCGCGGCACAAGAACACGATCTGGTGGACGGCCTATCAGCCTGGCGAGTACTACGGCCAGTGCGCCGAGTACTGCGGCACGTCGCACGCCGACATGCGCCTGCGCTACTTCGCCCGCCCAGCGGACGAGTTTGCCGGCTGGGTCGCGGCGCAGAAGCGGCCGGCCGTCGAGCCGGTCCCAGGCACGCTGGCCGAGCGCGGCAAGGCCGTCTTCCTCAACCCCGCGAACCAGTGCCTCGCCTGCCACACGGTGCAGGGCACCATCGCGCAGGGCAAGCAGGGGCCGGACCTCACGCACGTCGGCAGCCGCACCACGCTCGCCTCGGCGATCCTCGACAACACGCCGGAGAACCTGAAGAAGTGGATCGCGAAGCCATCCGAGTTCAAGCCGCGCACGATCATGAAGCAAATCGAGCCGGCGATGGCGCGGCTGAGCGAGGACGACATGAGCGCGCTGGTCGCCTATCTCGGGAGCCTGCGCTAGAGGCGCGACGACACGGAGGCGAGGACCAACACGGAGGCAAGGGCCAACACGGAGGCAATGACCATGGCCGTACGTGCTGAGCGGCTAGCTGCACACCCCGCGCCGTACGCCGGGCTCTGGAGCTGGCTGACGACCGTAGACCACAAGCGCATCGGCATCCTGTACGGGGTCTCGGCGCTCATCTTCTTCGTCATCGGTGGCCTCCAAGCGCTGCTCATGCGCCTCCAGCTCGCCGTGCCGGACAACCGCCTCGTCGACCCCGACACGTTCAACGCGCTCTTCACTATGCACGGCACGACTATGGTCTTCCTGGTCATCATGCCCATGAGCGCGGCCTTCTTTAACTACGTCGTGCCGCTCCAGATCGGCGCCCGCGATGTCGCCTTCCCGCGCCTGAACGCCTTCAGCTACTGGGCCTTCCTCGCCGGCGCGATCATGCTCAACATCAGCTTCCTCACCGGGCAGGTGCCCGACATGGGCTGGTTCGCCTATGCGAACCTCACCGGCCGCGCGTACTCCCCGACGCCAGCCGTCGACTACTGGATCTTGGGCCTCCAGCTCCTCGGCGTGGCCTCCATGGCCGCGGCGATCAACTTCTTCGTCACCATCGTCAACATGCGCGCGCCGGGCATGACGCTGATGCGCATGCCCGTGTTCACGTGGATGACACTGGTGACCGCGGTGCTCATCCTACTGGCCTTCCCGGTCATCACCGTCGGCGTGACCATTCTGCTGTTCGACCGTCTGATCGGCACGAACTTCTTCCTTGTGGCCAAGGGCGGCGACCCCATCCTCTGGCAGCACCTCTTCTGGGTCTTCGGCCATCCCGAGGTCTACATCTTGATCTTGCCGGCCATGGGCATCGTCTCCGAGGTCCTGCCGACATTCTCCCGCAAGCCGCTCTTCGGCTACCCGTTCGTCGTCTACTCCGGCATAGCGATCGGCTTCCTATCGTTCGGCGTGTGGGCGCACCACATGTTCGCTGTGGGCATGGGGCCCATCGCCGACGCCATCTTCGCCGTCAACACCATGCTCATCGCCATCCCCACCGGCGTGAAGATCTTCATCTGGATCGGCACCAGGTGGGGCGGCTCGATCCGCTTCACCACGGCGATGTAGTTCGCCGTGGGCTTCATCGCGCTGTTCATCATCGGCGGCATCAGCGGCATCATGCACGCTATCGTGCCCCTCGACCTCCAGCACACGGACACGTACTTCATCGTCGCGCACTTCCACTACGTGCTGTTCGGCGGCTCGATCATGGGACTCGCGGCCGGCCTCTACTACTGGTTCCCCAAGATGACCGGCCGGCTGATGGACGAGCGCCTCGGCACATGGGCCTTTTGGATCACGTTCTTGGGCTTCAATCTGACGTTCTTCCCGATGCACTTCACCGGCTTGCTGGGCATGCCACGCCGGACATACACCTACGCGGCGAACATGGGTCTGACGGAGCTGAATTTCCTCCAGACGGCCGGCGCGCTCGTCCTGGGGGTCGGCTCGCTGCTCATCCTGGCGAACGTGGTCCATGGGATGCGCCACGGGCGGCCGAGCGGACGCGACCCGTGGGACGGCCACACGCTGGAGTGGACGATCCCGAACCCGCCGCCGGCCTATAACTTCGCCGCCATTCCCGTCGTGCACGGCCGGCGGCCCTTCTGGGACGCGAAGTACCCAGCGTACGCCGAGCACGCGCACGCACCGGCGGCCGCGCCGGCGCAGCACCCTGTCGCGACGGCTGAGGCGCATGCCGAGGAGCACATCCACATGCCTAACCCGTCGTACTACCCGCTGGTCGTCGCGGTCGGCATCTTCATCGTGATGACCGGGGTGCTGATCTACCTGAGCACGTTCCAGCTTGTCGGCCCGACCCTGGCGGTGAGCGCGGTGGGCGCGCTGGTCTTCCTGGTCGGCCTGTACGGCTGGATCTTCGAACCGCCAGCCTGACGGGGGAACGATGGCACACGAGATCGCGCACGGGCACGGCGCAGAGGCCACCTCGACGGGCCTGCACCACCGCAAGGTCCTGATGTGGACCTTCCTGGCGTCGGACTGCCTGTTCTTCGGCTCGCTCATCGCAACCTACATGGCTTACCGTGGCCGCAGCCTCGCGCCGCCGCACCCGGCCGAGATCTTCGATATTCCTTACACGTCGGTCAGCGCCTTCGTGCTGCTGATGAGCAGCCTGACGATGGTGCTCGCGCTACACGCCCTGCAGCACGGGCGCATCCGCAACTTCCGCATTTGGCTGACGGCGACGGCGCTCTTGGGCCTGGTCTTTGTCGGCGGGCAGGCGTACGAGTTCACGACGTTCGTGGAGGAGGGGCTCACGCCGTCGGTCAATCTCTTCGGCTCGACGTTCTACACCCTCACCGGGTTCCACGGAGCGCACGTGACCGTCGGCGTCCTGTGGCTGCTGTCCATCGTCGTGTACTCCTTCGTCAAGCCGTTCGATCCCGCCGTACACAGTCTCGACGTGGAGATCGCCGGGCTCTATTGGCACTTCGTCGACATCGTCTGGATCGTCATCTTCACGGTTGTCTACCTGATTCCCACGCCGGTCCCGCACTAGCGCGGCGGGCATCAGGCGAACGGAGCGAGGTGAGGTCGGGCCATGCCAGATATGGCGCGGGAGCGTCCGCATCCAGGGCCGGCGACGTACGTGTGGATTGCCGTGGTGCTCGCCATCATCACGGCCGCCGAGGTGGCGACCTTCTACGTGCAGGGGCCGCTCGGGCCGGTGCTCATTCCGTTGCTCCTGGGGCTTTCGGCGGCCAAGTTCGTGATGGTCGTGGGCTTCTATATGCACCTCAAGTTCGACAGCTCTCTGTTCACGGCGTTCTTCGTCTCCGGCCTCACGGTCGCCGCGACGATCATCGTCGCGTTCATCCTGCTATTCCTCGGCCAGCAGGTCTGAGAGCTGGCGCGCCAACGCGATCGGAGGAAGAGGGTTGGGTACGCTGCGCTTGGCGCTCGGCATCCCGCTGGGCGTGCTGGTCTTTATTGCCCTGTGGATGTTCTTATTCAGCCGGCTCCTGCTGCTGAGCGGGAAGCTCGTCGCGCCGGCGGTGGCCCTGCTGATCGCGCTGGTGATCCTCATCGGCGCGGCGCTCTGGGCACGGAGCGAGGAGCCGGCCGGCGAGCACGGACAGTAGCGGGCGTTTGCAGAGCCCTGGTGGTTTCTTCGGCAGCCGACCACATGTAGCGGCGGGGCGTGTCCCGCCCGAATTTGGCCGCTTGGCGGGGGACAAGCCCCCGCGCTACGAGTGGTTTGCAGCACGCCCTAGCGGCGGGCCGGTCGTGCTCACGGCCTTGGTCTCGGCGTAGCAACGACTGCCGCTTTTGTCTCGCGTCGTCTCTGCTTCTACGCGTATGGCGGCGGCGGCGGGATACCGCCCCTACGACCGGTGTCGCCCATGGATTCGGACACTGATACGCCAGGACCCCTCGTCGGCGACTGCGATCTAGCGACGAGTATGTGAGACCGCATGGCGATCACGACCGCGACGCGAACCGCACCGCCGGGGCCGGGCCCGACCGGACCACCGCGGCGGTTCTTCTATCTCGCGCTTACGACCAGCGTCGCGACCTGGCTGCTGATCGCCGTCGGCAGCTTTGTGCGCATCACCGGCTCCGGCCTGGGCTGCCCGGACTGGCCGCTCTGCCACGGCCAGGTGGTCCCACCGTTGGAGCCAGCGGCGCTCATCGAGTATTTCCACCGCCTCATCGCGCTGGTGGCCAGCGTGCTGATGGCGCTGACGACGATCGCCGCCGTTCGCTGGCAGCGGCACGACCCTTGGATCGTGCGCCCCGCCGTCGCCGTCCCGCCTGCGCTGGCCGTCCAGATCCTGCTTGGCGCGTTCACCGTGCTCCTGGAGCTGCCACACGAGCTCGTCTTCATCCATTTCGCCACCGCGGCGGTCATCCTCGGCCTGCTGGTCGTGATCACTGTCTCGGCGTACACCGCCGGGCGACGACGTCACCCGTCGTCCCTCTTTGCGGTGGCGGAGAGGGTGAGTCAAGGGGTGAGGCGCCCCCCGGATGGTCTGCTGCGGGCCGTTGCGTGGACGGCCGCGGCGACCTACGGCATGATTTTGCTCGGGGCCTACGTCGTCGGCGCCGGGGCGAGTCTGGCCTGTCCGGCCTTCCCGCTCTGCTACGACGACGTCCTGCTGCCGGCCGGCAATGCCGGGGCGCACGCCCACATGGCCCACCGCTTCGGCGCCCTGCTGGTGGCCGTGCTGATGGCCGTGACCCTCAGGCTGGCGCTACGCCGCCCACGCGCGACCTCGGGCGTGCGCTGGCTGGCCGTCGCGGCGGCGGGGGTCCTGGTCGCGCAGGTGCTCGTCGGCATCGGCAGCGTCGTCTTCGTTCTACCAGGCTGGCTGCGCCTGCTGCACGTCGCCCTCGGCACGGGCCTGTGGGCGCTGCTCGTCGCACTGTGGGTGCTGGCGCGGCAGACGCTCGGCGCGCCGGAAGTCTCGCCGGACCCGCCGACGCACGTGCGTGCGGAGCGCGAGCCGGGCAAGGTGCTCGCGTACCTCATGCTGATGAAGCCGGGCGTGCTGACGCTCCTGCTGCTCACAACCCTGGCGGCCATGCCCATCGCCGCGCGCGGCATGCCGGAGCTGCCGCTGGTCGGCTGGACGCTCCTGGGCGGCGCGCTGGCGGCCGGCGGCGCGGCGGCTTTTAACCACTACCTCGACCGCCACATCGACACCCTGATGACCCGCACGGCGCGCCGGCCCATCGCCGCCGGCCTGCTAACGTCGGCCGAGGGGCTGCGCTTCGCTGTTGTGGCCAGCGTCGCCGGCCTGGTCGTGCTGGCGGTCGGCGTGAACGTGCTCACGGCGCTGCTGGCCTTTCTGGGCCAGTTGCACTATGTGATCGTCTACTCGCGGCTGCTCAAGCGCTTCACGCCGAACAACATCGTGCTGGGCGGCGCGGCCGGGGCCATCGCTCCGCTGGTGGGCTACACCGCCGTAACGAACGAGCTGGACCTCACCGCGCTCTATCTGTTCGCCATCGTCTTCTTCTGGACGCCACCGCACTTCTGGGCGCTGGCGCTCCTGGTGCGCGGCGACTACGTGCGGGCGCAGATACCGATGCTGCCAGTGGTGTACGGCGAGGCGGAGACGAAGCGCTTCATCGTGCTCTACTCAGTGCAGCTCGTCGCCGTGACGCTGCTCCTCGTGCCCGCGCGGGCCATGGGTTGGCTGTACTTCGGGCTGGCGTTCGCGTTGGGAGTGATCTTCGTCGCTTACGCGGTGGCGCTGCTCCGCGACCAGAGTAAGCGCAGCGCGCGGCGGCTGTTCCGCTACTCGATCCTCTACCTGGCCCTGCTCTTCGCCGTGATGGTGCTCGACCGGACGAGCTGGGCGCTGCTGTAGCGGGACGTCTGTTCACAGGAACCAATACGTAAATGTGTCGTTCAGTCCGGCGAGCACGAACACCACCGCGGCGGCCGGCCGAAGCCACGCGCCGAGCCGCCGTGCTCCTGCGAGGTAGCCCTTCGTCGTGCCGACTCTGAGCGCTAACACGCCGGCCAGAGCGAGCAGCGGCAGCGTTGCGCCCAGTGCGAACAGCGCGGGATAGACGACGCCGGCCGGCGACCGCAAGGCCAGCGGGATGGTCAGCCCGAAGAAGAGCAGGAAGAGGGTCGGGCAGAAGGCGAAGGAGAACGCGACCCCGAGCAGGAAGGCGCCCACGGTACCGGAACCGGCGTGTGTCTCCAGCCAGCCGGCGATGCCCGACCCAAGGGTGAAGCGCAGCGGCAACAGTCCCGGCATGTGGAGGCCGAGCACGACCATCAGCGGGCCAAGCGCCTTGCGCGTAACGACGATGGCCGGGATCGAGCCCTGCGCAAGCTGCTGGCCGGCGAGGATCACCGCCACCCCGAGCAGCGTGTAGACGAGCGCCTTGCCGAGCAGATACGCGAGCGCACTGCACGCGACCGCGCGGCGGTCGCCGGCTCGGCGGGCGATGTACGCCAACGCACTGGCGTTCGTCGTAAGCTGACACGGGGCAGTCGTCCCGATGAGGCCGAAGAGGAGCGCGCCGGCGAGTGGCACGTCGAGGCTCTGGGCGAGCGTGCTCAGCGATCCTGCCACCGTCGCGTTGAGCGTACTCAGAAGCGCATACCAACTCGCGGCCAGCTCGCGCATCTGTCAGAGCAGCTTCCAAAATAGTGAGGCGGGACCACAACCCATCGGCGCGAGCATCACGGCGACGTTTGCCGCCTCGGCTGTCAGCAAGCTCATCAGTCCAATGGCACCGGCGCGGAGCGCTGTCCCACCCACGTCGAAGCGGCCCCCGCCGTTGCCCTCGTCCAGAGCTGGCCTAGGTGCTGCGAGGAGGCGCGCGATGCGCATCTCGATCAGTGCCGCAGCGCCAGTAAACGGCTGCGCCGTCCGCAGCGTCGGGCCGGCGGAAGCATCGTGCCAGGCCTTGGCCAGTGCGCTGGCCAGCGCCAACGGGCGCTGCGTCACGGCCACGGCGCGGTCGTCGCAGGCCACCTCCTTCTCGCGCTGAAGCTGGCGGTAGGCGGCCCAGGTCGTCGGGAGGTAGAAGAAGCCATCGCGGAGCACGGTCGCCAGCCAGACCACCATATAATCGCGACGGTCGATGTGGCCGAGTTCGTGAGCCAGCACGGCCGCGAGCTCGCCGCGGTCGAGATGCTCGACCATCCAGGTCGAGAGCAGGATCCTCGGCCGTCGGAGGCCGTAGGTGAGTGCCAGTGGGCGGTTGAGCGTGCACAGCAGCACACTTGTCCGCGCTGCGCCGATCTGCTCCGCAAGGCGGTCGGCTACGCTCTGTATCTCCAGGTTTGCTGGCAGGCTCTTGCTTCCTAAGACGCGCTCCAACAGCACGACGCGCACCAGACCTAAGCCGAGCCCGCCCAGCGCTATGAGTCCGAGCCCGAGAGGCAGCGCCATACCTAGCGCGTAGTCCCACGAGGGCGCTCCGAGAAAGCACGTTCGACCGGCGAAGTGATGCAGAGCGGCGAGCCCTAGCGTCAGGCTGATGGCCGGCGCTGCCAAGACCGCGAGCTGCACCGCGCGCCTCTGGGACCAGTCGGCGACGCCCCGCTGCACGGCGAGCGCCACGTAGCCGCCAAGCACGGCGAGCGCCAGGCTGGAGAGGCTGAGCAGCACGTGCACTAGTGGGCCTCCTCCGCGGCGCGCCGGCGAGCGATCTCGTCTAGCAGCTCGCGTGCCTTGGATGCCGCGCGCGGATCCGCCAGTTCGTCCAGGGTTGCGAGCGTGACCCCCGCGAAGCTGACCAGCAGGTCTTCCAGGATGCGGCTGACGAAGCCAGAAATGAACTCCTCCCGTGTGAGCTTCGGATAGTAGACGTACGCCTGCTCGGCTTTCTCGACGCGCAGCAGCTTTTTTCTTGCCAGGCGCGCCATCGTGTTCATGACGGTCGTGTAGGCGATGCTCCGGTGCTCGTAAAGCGCCTCAAAGACATCGCGAACCGTCGTTCCTCGATCGGCGGGCCGCGCCCAGATGAGCTCCATGATCTCGGCCTCGAGGTCGCCGAGCACCTTGCGAATACCTGGGCGATCAGGCCGAAATACGTTGACGTCGGGCCCAGGAGCTACGGCTCGTTTGTGCGCTTCATCGGTCATCGGCGCGTGCCCCAGGTCGCGCCGCCGTCCTCGCTGCGGTAGACGAGCCCGCGAGCATCTTTCACCGCGATGGCCAGAAGAGCGCCAGGGCGGACTGGGCTGATGGCTAGGGCGACGACGTTATCGGCCGGAAACGGCAGCTTGCGCCAGGTGTCGCCGCCGTCCGTGCTCCTGTAGAGACCTCCGTCGGTGCCAGCGTACACCGTCTCCCGCGCCAGCGGATCAACCGCAAGCGCCATGGCCGCACGCGCGCTCAGGCTGCCCACGGGCGACCAGCTTCGACCACCGTCAGCGCTCCGCAATAGGCCAGAGCGCATGCCCCCGGCGTAGAGTGTCTCGGGACTACCACCTGCTGCCACCAGCGCCATAAGGTCGCTCGGCAGTCGGTCGCTGAGCCTCGTCCATGTGCCACCGGCGCCGGCGGTCGCGAAGAGGCCGTGGCCGAGGACGAATGCATACAGCCGGCGCTGGTCGTCCAGACTCACGGCAAAGCCGTGAAGGTCCGTGCCGGGCAGGTTGTGCACCATCGGCTGCCAGGAGGCGCCGCCGTCCACGCTCACCTGGAGCACGTTGTGCCCGGCGAGGAAGATGCGGCGAGGATCGGCGCGATTCACGGCGAGGCTCATTGCGTCGAAGTTCGGCCGGTCGATGAGCGTACGCCACGTCCTACCACCGTCATCGCTGCGCATGACGCCGTTGTGGTGCCCAAAAAAGACGACGTGTGGATCGCCAGTGCTGAAAGCGAGGGCATGAAAGTCCATGGTCCGCAAAACGGCGATGGCGCCATCACGAGCGTCGTCACGCGCATCGAGGAGTCGCCATGCCGCTGCGACGGCCACCACGACGAGGAGCAATCCGAGCACCAGCAGGCGCCACGGCGTCGTACGGTGGTGCTGCTTCGCCGGCTGCTGACGTGTGAAAGGCGCGTCTCTAAGACGCTTCGCTCTCGTTCGATCCGCCAACCTTAGCCTCCCCACCGACGCTGTCGTCGCCGGCGGAATGCACCGTCGCTCGCGCCCTTGTGGCGGTCCTTGTGGCGGCCCTCGTGCCGCTCGAGCGGCATCGCTGCCCGCTGGCTCGTGTCTTGCTCCAGTATACACGCGCATGGTACTATCGGCAATAGTAGATCGTGTGCGTAAGCTCGGCTTTTCAGCTTGACGGGTCGTGGGGCGAAACTGGAGGCAGGCATTGGTATTTGCCGATGTCCCGGCGCGGCTTGCCGGTGTCGTCCTGGGACTTGCCGTGCTCACGCTGGCCACAATCGCCGGCTGCGCCGTGTTCCGACCGGATGAGCCGCAGGTTCCTTCGCGAGAGCTGGAGCGCGGCGCGGAGCTGTATGGTGCCCACTGCCAGGCCTGCCACGGTGGGGCGACAGGCGGGAGTATGATGGACATCCCGCCGCCGCACAACGCCGAGGGGCACACCTGGCACCACCCCGACTGCCAGCTCGTCGAGGTCGTGCTCAGCGGCTCGGGTGAGATGGGCGAGATGATGCGGCGCATGATGCGCGTGCCTGAGAGCGCGCCGCGCATGCCGGCGTTCGGCGGCACGCTCAGCGACGATGACGTCGTGGCCATCCTGGCCTACGTCAAGACATGGTGGACGGCGGAGCAGCGCGCCGCCCAGGCGCAAGTCACGCGGCAGCGCTGCTGAGAGCGGCGCGGTGGCGGCCGGCTGTGGTAAGGTCTGCCTGTGCGGGATCGCGTTGTAGACCATCAGACGAGCGAGGAAGCGCGCATGGAACGGCCCGTCGCCGATGAGCCTACGCCGGCGGGCGCGCCGCGCGGCCGGCGTAGCCCGATGCTGCTGCTTGGCCTGGCGCTCCTGCCGCTGGCGATCCTGGCCGGCGTGCTCTGGGCGCAGAGCACGGCCGGCGCGCCGGCGCTGCCCGTGCTCTGGCCGGCCCCGGCGTTCGCTCTGCGCGACCAGCACGACCGCGCGCTCAGCGACGCCGATCTGCGCAGGCGTGTCGTCGTCGCCAACTTCATCTTCACGCGCTGCACCGACATCTGCCCGATCTACCTCACGCCGAAGATGCGCCAGGTGCAGCGCGCGCTCGCGGAGCGCGGGCTGGACGAGCGGCAGGTGATGCTGCTCTCGTTCAGCGTCGACCCGGAGCACGACACGCCGGCCGTCCTGGCCTCCTACGGCGAGCGCTTCGGCGCCGATGGCCGCACCTGGCGCTTCCTGACCGGCCCGCTGCCGGCGATGGAGCTGGTCGCCGCCGGCTTCAAGGTCGCGATGGAGCGCGTCGCGCCGCCGTCGCACAGCCACGGCGAGGCGGCTGGGGCCGGGCCGCCGACGATCGCCCACAGCGGACGCTTCTTCGTGCTCGACGGCCGCTGGCGCGTGCGCGCGCTGCACCTGGCCGAGGACGTCGAGCCGGCGACGATCGTCCGCGATGCCGAGGCACTGGTCCGCGAGGAGGGCACAGGTCGATGATTGGTGGGCCAACGCCGTTGTGGGTGGCGGCGTTCAACACGACGCTCATCGTCGTCAGCGGCGCATTTCTGGCGATGGGCTACAGCTTCATCCGCCGCAAGCGCATCGCGGCGCATCGCCGCAGCATGCTGACGGCGGCGGCCTTCGCCGCGCTATTCCTCGTCGTCTACGTCGCACGGGCGCTGCTCTTCGAGGGCAAGCTCTTCGCCGGCGAGGGGCTGTGGCGGGCGGTGTACCTGGCGATCTTGGGCTCGCACATCGTGCTGGCCATCGCCATCGCGCCGCTCGTGCTGGTCACGCTGCGGCGCGCGCTGCGTGGCGACTACCTGCGCCACCGCCCGATCGCCCGCGTGACACTGCCCCTCTGGGCCTACGTCGTCGTCACTGGCTGGGTCATCTTCTGGTTCCTCTACGTCGGCCCATCGTGAGCCGGGTCGCTAGGCCGCGCCGAGCCGCGAGCATCGGGGAGGAACATGGCCGGGTGCCTCGCCCGCTGGGTGCCGCTCGGCCGCCGGCCGGAGAGGGGGAGGTGGTTTCGCCCAGTGGGAGAATCCAAAGGGGGCGCATACCCCTTCGGAAGTGATACCGATTCCGCGCGCATACTTCCGCATTGGGACGGGACGACGGGGAGTGCAGAGATCGCCCAAGGCGACCTCTGCACCAGCCTTTTTTGGGGGTGGGGCGGGGCCGATCGCGCGGACCCTCTCCGCGCTGCGCGGAGAGCTTACGAGCCATACACGGCGCGCAGCAGCGGCGCGAGCAGCAGGATGAGCACGCCAAGCACGAGGAGCACTGCGGCGCGAGCATCGCTGGGCCGCCGCCGCACGCCAGGGCGGCCGAACTCCCAGGCGATGACGAACATCACGAGCGCGGCGGCGATCTTCAGCGCCAGCAGGCCGGCGTAGAGGACGTTGCCGCGGCCGTCCGCCAGGCGGTCGAAGGTCAGCAGCGCGCCGGTGACGAGTAGGACCGGGATGCACAGCCGCACCAGGTGGCCGAACTCGCGGCCCACCGCGCTGCCCACCGCCGGCGGTGCCGTGCCGGCGCGGAGCGCCGGCCGCAGCGCGACGAGATAGAACAGGCTGCCACCGACCCAGGCCGTCGCGGCGAGCAGGTGCAGCCAGCGCAGTAGCACGCGCAGCGCCTCGAGCATCGCGCCGTCCACGCTCTCTCCGCATGTCGCACATTTCTACGAAAGGTGACTCGTGCCTCGAGTACGCGACGCTGAGCAAGCGAACGTGTGGGCGCTCTCAGCCGGAGGGTCGACGGCCGAGCCAGAGTTGGATAAGCTCATCACGGGTTACGTCGCACGCGACGAAGCCCTCAAATTCACGCACCTGGAGGCACAGCTTCTTGGCGAGCATCCCTATCTGAGTGTTGTTGAGCGTTCCCGACCAGGAGTGGGCTAGTTTACCTACAGTGTACTGGGAGCCGCCGTGCTCTAGGTAAAAGAAAATGTGATGACCAGCGTCGTCGCGCTCGGCACCCAACTTCACTACAAAGGCCCGCTTCACGTCACGGACCCTCAACGCGCACCCCGCACCCCAAGGCTTTGCGCTTACCCCTGGGCGGGTTGCAACAGCGTGCGTAA
>JACQUS010000301.1 GCA_016210125.1 Chloroflexota bacterium
GCCCCGGCCGGCGGGACGTAGATGATCGTCGCGTTGGCGTCGGTGGCAGCGATGGCCTCCTTCACCGTATTGAAGATCGGCCGGTCGAGCCGCATCTCACCGCCGCGGCCGGGCGTCACTCCGCCGACGACCTTGCTGCCGTATTCGATCATCTGGCTGGCGTGGAACTGGCCCTCGCGGCCGGTCATCCCCTGGACGATGAGGCGTGTATCGCGGTTGACAAGAATGCTCATCGTCGACTGGCCTCCACCGCCGCCTGAGCTGCCTCTTCCGGCGCCTCGGCGCTGATCAGGTTGGCCTGCTCGAGGATCCGGCGCCCCTCCTGCTGGTTCGTGCCGACCAAACGCACGACGATCGGCACCGGGCGCGGCAGCGTCGGCAGCGCAGCGACGATGCCGCGGGCTACCTCGTCGCAGCGCGTGATGCCGCCGAAGATGTTGAACAGGATCACCTTGACGGCCTCGTCCAGGAGGATGATGCGCAGCCCCGCAGCGACGCGGTCGGCGCGCGCCCCGCCGCCCATGTCCAGGAAGTTGGCCGGCGCCGCGCCGAAGAGCTTGACCAGGTCCATCGTGGCCATCGCCAGCCCGGCGCCGTTGACCACGCAGCCGATGCTGCCGTCGAGCTTGACGAAGTTCAGCCCCTGCTCACGCGCCGCGCGCTCCGCCGGGGCCTCCTCCTCCGGATTGCGCAGCGTCGCGTACTCGGGATGGCGAAACGCCGCGTTGTCGTCGACGACGATCTTGGCGTCGAGGGCCGCCATACTGCCGTCGGCCAGGATGGCCAGTGGGTTGATCTCCGCCAGCGAGGCGTCCCACTGCGCGAGAGCGCGGTAGAGACCGCTGACGAAGGGCACGAAGGCGCGCACCTGCTCCGAGCGGAGACCCAGGCCGAAGGCCAGCTCGCGAGCCTGGTAGTCGAGCAGGCCGAGGAGGGGATCGGCCGCCACCCTCACGATCAGCTCCGGGGTCTTGGCGGCGACCTCTTCGATGTCCACGCCGCCGGCGGCGCTGGCCATCATCACGACGCGGCGCGTCGCGCGGTCAACGATGGCCCCGAGATAGAGCTCGTCGGCGATGTCGGCCGCTGGTGTCACCAGCACCTTCTCGACGCGCTCCCCGCGAATGTCCAGGCCGAGGATCGCGCTGGCGACCCGCTCGGCCTCCCCGGGCGTCGCCGCGCGGCGCACGCCGCCGGCTTTGCCGCGCCCGCCGACGAGCACCTGCGCCTTGACGACCACCGGCCGGCCATAGGACGCGGCGGCGGCTCGCGCCTCGGCCGGTGTGTAGGCGAGCGTCGACGGCGGCACCGGCACGCCGCACTGATCGAGGAGCCCACGCGCCTGATACTCGTGCAGTTTCACGGTCCACCACTCACAGCGCCGGGCGGCGAGCCAGGCGCCCATATCCCAGATGCCGCGCCAGTATAGCACGCTCCACGCGCGCGTCTCAACGGTCGTGTAGACTAAAGGCACTGCGAGGAGCACGCGACAGCCCGTGGTGAACGACGAGCGTGTCCGCGAGGCAGTGGCGGACCTTCTACGCGCCATCGGCGAGGACATCGCGCGGCAGGGGCTGCGCGACACGCCACGCCGCGTGGCGGCGATGTACCGCGAGCTGTTCAGCGGCGTCGGCCGCGATCCGCGCGATGTGCTGGCGGCCACGTGGGACGAGGACCACGACGAGATGGTCGTCGTGAAGGACATCCCTTTCTACTCGGTCTGCGAGCACCACCTCTTGCCGTTCCACGGCAAGGCGCACCTGGGCTACATCCCGGCCGGGCGCATCGTCGGCCTAAGCAAGCTCGTGCGCGCCGTCGAGATCCTGGCACGGCGGCCGCAGGTGCAGGAGCGGCTCACCGCGCAGCTCGCCGACGCCATCTGCGACGCGCTGCAGCCGCAGGGCGCGGCCGTCGTCGTCGAGGCCGAGCACCTGTGCATGAGCATGCGCGGCATCAAGAAGCCAGGCAGCATCGCCGTAACGTCGGCCATGCGCGGCAGCTTCGCCGACTCGCTGGCGACGCGGTCGGAGTTCTTCGCCCTCATTCGTGGGCATGGGCTGTCCGGGTGAGCGGTCCCCGCGCCCGCCTGCTGGCCCTGCCGAGCGCCCAGGCTGCCGCGGCCGAGCTGGCCCGCCTGGGACGGTCCGGCGGGGCCGCCTGGGCGCCGGCGACGGCGCTGAAGCTCAGCGGCCTGCGGCGCCGCGACGCGGCGCTCCTGCGCGGCGCCTGTGCGCGCAGCGGCGTCCACCTCACGCTCAGCGGCGACGGCACCGCGGCCATCCTGGCGGCGCCGGGCTCGGCCCTCGCCGCCCTCGCCGAGGCGCTCGACGCACCGCTCGGGCCGACGCTGCGCTGCGTGCTCGCCAGCAGCGTGGCCGTTGATCCGCCGGGCACGCCCTGCGGCTCGACGACGCTCGTCTGGGGCCGGCGCACCTACGTCATGGGCATCGTGAACATGACGCCCGACTCGTTCTCGGGCGACGGTGTCGGGGCCGACCCCGAGGCCGCGCTGGCGCTCGGGCGGCGACTGGTCGCCGAAGGAGCGGACATCCTCGACGTCGGCGGCGAGTCGAGCCGCCCGCCGCATACCTACGGCGAGCGCGCCGGGGTGACGGCCGCCGAGGAGCTGCGTCGGGTGGTGCCAGCGGTGCGCCGCCTGGCCGAGGAGCTGCGCGTGCCCATCTCCATCGACACGACGAAGCCGAATGTCGCGCGGGCCGCGCTCGACGCCGGGGCGGCGATGCTGAACGACGTGTGGGGCGTCGCGGCGCACCCGGAGATGCTCGCGCTGGCCGCCGAGCGCCGCGTGCCGATCGTCCTGATGCACAACCAGGTCGAGCCGTGCTATGGCGACATGATGGCGTCGATCGTCGGCGCGCTGGAGCGTGCCATCGGGCGAGCGCTGGCGGCCGGGGTGGCGCCGTGGCAGATCATCGTCGATCCCGGCTTCGGCTTCGGCAAGCGGCCGGCTCACAACCTGGAGCTGACGGCGCGGCTGGCCGAGCTGCGCTCGCTCGGCCGGCCGATCCTCTACGGCAGCTCGCGCAAGTCGACCATCGGAGCCGCGCTAGGCGGGCTGCCGCCCGGCGAGCGCGTCGAGGGCACCGGCGCGACGGTGGCCCTGGCCATCGCCAACGGCGCGGACATCGTGCGCGTGCACGATGTCGCCCACATGGCCCGCGTCGCGCGCGTGGCCGACGCCGTCGTGCGCGGGCCATGGCAGAGGTCGACGTAGGCCAGGCACGGCCCGGCCGCGGGCAAGGGGGAATCCAAAGGGGGCTTCGCCCCTTTGGAATGCTCTTCTGGGTGGGGTGGGGCAGGCCGCCGCCGAGGGCCACGTTCAGATCAGGTTTTCCCTCTCCGCGTCGGAGAGAGGACGGGGCAGAGGGCGGTGCCTAATGGGTGGTCGCCGCTTCGTGCACGCCGGCGTGCGTCCAGGCACTCTCGACGATGCGCCGCGTCGGCTCGGGTGCGCCCTCGGTCTTGTCGATCGGCAGCCCGGCGGCGGCCCAGCCGCTGGTCCCGCCGGCCAGGCTGCGTACGTTCGTGTAGCCCATCTGCTGCAAGAACTGCGCCGCGCGCAGTGAGCGCGCCCCGGCGGCGCAGACGGTCAGCACCGGGCGGTCCTGCGGAATCTCGCTCAGGCGCGTCGCGAGCTCGGCCTGCGGGACGAGGGCCACGCCCGGGATGTGCCCAGCGCTGTATTCGGACGGCTCGCGCACGTCCAGGAGGTGCGGTCGCTCACGCTGAATGTAGGCCGGCGCGTGTGCGATGGCGACCTCCGGCACGGAGTCCATCACCGTGGGCATGGCCCAGAAGGCGTCGGCGTCGCCGCGATTCGTCGCCTCGATGGCCACCATGTTCAGCGGGCGCGGCGGCACCTCGCCGCCCAGCGCGCGCACGAAGGCCGAGGCGTCGAGCCGCACCATGGGGTTGAACAGGCGCTCGAAGCCGATGGTCGTGCTCGGCCGCCCGCACATGCCCTTGCCGCACGGCCCTTCGAAGTGGCCGGGGAAGACGGCCACCCAGTCCGGCAGGGACAGCAGCCGCTCGACGCTGCGCTGCTGCGCCTCGGCGTCGCCGCCGCCGAAGTCCGGCCGCCCGACGTCGCCGACGAGCAGGCAATCGCCGGTCAGCACCATCGACGGCTCGGGGCTGCGCGGCGGGTTGACGACCAGCACCGAGATCAGCTCGGGTCGGTGGCCGGGCGTGTGCACGATGCGCAGCCGAAGCTGCCCGAGCGGCAGCTCGTCGCCGTCCTTGACGGCACGGAGCGCGTAGCGCACGCGCGCCGACTCATGCAGGCAGATCTCGGCGCCCGTGGCCTCGCGCAGCTTGCGCGCGCCGGAGATGTGGTCCGCGTGGACGTGCGTGTCCACGGCGTAGCGGAAGCGGAAGCCACGCTCAGCAGCGATAGCCAGGTACGGCTCGATGTCCAGCGCCGGATCCACGACAGCGGCCTCGCGCGTCTGGCGTGAGGCGATCAGGTACGAGGCGCAGCCGCAGTGCTCGTCGAGGAACTGCTTGAAGTACACGGCATTCCTCCTCAGCGATGTGCATCGGTCCGCGCAGGGGCTCGGCCGGCCGTCTCTCGGACGGCACGTACTTGCCGTTCTGGCAACCGCTGCGCCCCTCATTATTGCGCAAAGTCACGCCGAGCGACAACGGGGCAGTTGGTGATCGCCTCACGGGCCACCACCACAGGATGAACATGTACCGGCAGAGCCGGTCGCGGGCGCTGGGACCTCGCCCCCCGTCCCCCTCTCCGCAAGCGGAGAGGGGGAGCGGAGCGGGTGGGGAGTTGCCCATCTCGCTGCGCGACGCCAGCAATGAATGAAAAGCGGCTGCGCCGCAGGGGGATACGCCTCACCCCCCGGCCCCCTCTCCAGCGCGGCTGGAGAGGGGGCCGGGGGGTGAGGCCTATCCCCCTGCGGCGCAGCCGCTTTTCATTCATCGCTGGCGTCGCGCAGCGAGATGGGCAACTCCCCACCCGCTCCGCTCCCCCTCTCCGCTTGCGGAGAGGGGGACGGGGGGCGAGGTCCCAGCGCC
>JACQUS010000019.1 GCA_016210125.1 Chloroflexota bacterium
CGACTACCTCGCGAAGTTCGGCGCCTACTACGAGTATCGCGCGAGCGGGCGCTTCGAGCGGGACTACCAGGGCTTCCCGACGATTCTGGTCGTCACGTCCGACACCGCCGCCGAGGAGCGCATCGCCCGGGCAGTGCGCGCGGCCGCCGTGGGGCGGGGCCCCGCGCTCCCGCTGCTCCTCACCTGCGAGTGGCGGCTCGCCGACGCGCGCAACCCCTACGGTCTGCTCGGCCCGATCTGGCGTGAGCCCGGCGCTGACGTCCGCGGCCGCCGCTACTGGCCGCTCAACACGCGAGCGGGCCGACGAGATCAGTTGCATATGCGTGAAGATGCCTACCTCGTCCACCTTCCGGATCAGCAGCGTGCATCGTCAACCACTGCTGCTGCTGCGCCGAGTCGTGGTCTCACCGAGGAGGACATCCCCTGGCAAACCCATGAGGAGATCGGCCGTGTCGAATGAACCGCTATCCAGCCGGAACCAGGCCTCGCGCCCCGACCTGCAGGCATTGGCCTCGGCGCTGGAGCGCGCCGCCTGGGCACTGCAAAGCGCGGCCCGTGAGGCGGAACGTGCCGCATCGGTCGTTGAGCCGCCGGTGGCCGCCGGGCCGATGCCTACCAATCGGCTGCTGACGGTCACGGAGACGGCCCACGTCCTCAGCGTCAGTCGGAGCAAGCTCTACGAACTCGTGCTGGCCGGCGATATCCCGAGCATCACTCTGGGGCGCAGCCGGCGCATTCCCGCCGCGGCCCTCGCCGAGTGGATTGCACACCAGCAGGTCGACCAAGCGCCGCCTGCGCCATCCATCCCACCGTGGGACCGGACACATCGCAGAAGGTCATGAGGGGGAACGAGGCGAGCATACCGCCGATGGCCAGCAGGCAGCCCTAAAATGGCAGACCAATTCCTTGGTACGATAGGCACAGCGCCGACGGCCGAGGCGGTCTGACGATACAGCGCGAGGAGTCACTCATGCCCAGGCGACGCGGACACGGCGAAGGGACGATCTGCCAGCGCGCGGATGGCCGCTGGTGTGCGGCCGTAAGCTTGCCGAATGGAAAGCGGAAGTACGTTTACAGCGAGACACGCCGGGCAGTACAGGAGAAGCTCAGTACCGTCAAGCGGCAACTCGCGCAGGGCCTGCTCGTGGGCACCGACCGACAGATTGTCGGACAGTTCCTCGCCGAGTGGCTCCATGCTGTGAGAGCGAGCGTGCGGCCCAAGACCTACGATGCCTACGCGCTCTTCGTCCGCCGGCACATCGCGCCGGCGCTGGGACACATCCGCCTGACCGCCCTAGCGCCGCAACAGGTGCAGACCTTCCTCAATGACCGCATGGCGGCTGGTCTCTCGCCACGCACGGTGAAGCATCTCCACGCGGTACTCCGACGCGCGCTGAACCAAGCGGTCCGCTGGGGGCTCGTCGCGCGCAATGTGGCCACCGTCGTTGACGTGCCACGTCCCGAGCGGCACGAGATCCGGCCATTGACGCCAGAGGAAGCACAGCGACTTCTCAAGGCCGTGCGTGGTGACCGGCTCGAAGCGCTCTATACGCTCGCACTGTACGTCGGATTGCGGCAGGGCGAGCTCTTGGGCCTCCGCTGGCAGGACGTAGATCTCGAACGCGCCGAACTCCGCGTCGTCCAGGCGCTCCAGCGCGCTGGTGGCCAGCTACGTCTGGTTGAGCCGAAGTCGGCCCAGAGCCGCCGGGCACTGGCGCTGCCCGGTCCCGTCGTCGCCGCGCTCAAAGAGCATCGCAAGCGCCAGCTCGCGGAGCACCTGAAGGTCGCCGACGTGTGGCACGATAGCGGCTTGGTCTTCACGACGAGCATCGGCACGCCGATCGAACCGCGCGGGTTGATCCGGCGCTTTCACGCGCTGCTTGAGCGGGCCGGGTTACCTCCGATGCGTTTTCACGATCTCCGGCACGGTTGCGCCACGTTGCTCCTGGCGGGTGGCGTGCACCCGAAGCTCGTGCAGGAACTCCTGGGCCACAGCCGCATCAGCATCACGATGGACATCTACTCCCATGTGACCCCCGCCATGCAGCGCAAGGTAGCACAGCGGATGGAGGCACTATTGCGCGCTCGATCCTGACGCCGGCGCCGTTTTGTTGTCAGTTTTGTTGTCAAAGAAGCTAACAGCCCCACCTGGACTCGGGCGGGGCTGTTCATTTTCGGCTTGCCATCTGATATTCCGTGGGCACCCCCGGCAGGATTCGAACCCGCGGCCTCCTGGTCCGAAGCCAGGCGCTCTGATCCGCTGAGCTACGGGGGCACAGCACCCTGAGTATACCACCTCGACTTGGCGACTCGCGCCGCGCGCTCGGAGAAGCATGCCCGACCGGCGCCCGCCACCTGGTAGCATTGAGCCATGCCCACTGCCCTCCGCGCTGCCCTCCTTGGCCTCCTGCGCACGCCGCGCGCCGCATTGCTCGCGCCGGCTGCCCTGCTCCGTCTGCGGCGCGCGGTACCGCACCCATGGCCGCCCGGCTCGCGACTCGCCGACGCGCCCGGCGCGCTGCCGCTGGCCCCTGCCGCGGCGCTCGCCGCGCTCGTGCTGGGTTCGCTCTCCGCCGCGGGTGCCGCCGTGCTCACGCCCACCGCTGCATTGGCACTCGTCGGCGTTGCCGTGCCGGCCGCGCTCGCCGCCACCAAGCTCGCGCGCGGTCTGCTCTGGCTCGTCGCGCTGCTGTACCTCCTGCCGTTCGCCGTCTACCCGCTGGCGCTGGGCGCTCTCCGCCCCACTTTTCTCGACCTGACGCTCGTTGGCCTGGCCGGCGTCTGGGCGCTGCGGCTCCTGGCCGCCGGACGGTCGCCGCAGGTGCCGGCGGCTGGCTGGGCACTGCTTGCCCTCGTCGGCCTCGCCGCGGCCGCCCTCCTCCTTGGCCTGCCCTATGGGCTACCTCCGGAGAACGCTCGCCTCTTCGCCAAGCTGGTCGCGGCCACGCTCTTCTTCTTCGTCGCGCGTGACCTGCTAGCCGACAGCAGTGCGCGGCGCGAGGTCGTGGGTCTTCTCGTGCTGGCGGCCGGCGCGGCGGCGCTCGTCGGCGTCGGCCTGTACCTCCTGCCACCGCCGACGGCCATCGAGACGCTCTCGGCGCTCGGCCCGCTCGGCTATCCCACCGGACCGGCGGTCCTGCGCTACCTGCCCGACGGCGAGCGCCTGCGGGCCATCGGCACGTCGGTCGATCCCAACGTCTTCGGCGCGGCGCTGATGGTCGCCGTAGTGCTTATCGTCGCGCAGGTCGCCAGCCCGGCGCCGGCGCTGCCGCGGCCGCTGCTGGTCGGCTGCACGCTGGCCGTCGGCGTCGCGCTGCTGCTCACGTTATCGCGTGGCTCGTGGGTCGGCACGTACGCCGGCCTCTGGTTCGTCGCGGTGGCCGGCCGGGTGCGGGCGCTGGCCGTCGCGCTGGCCATGCTGCCGGCCCTGGCACTCGTCACCCCGGGCGCTGAGCGCTACGTCGGCCACCTCGTGGCCGGCCTCCAGACCGCCGACCCCGCCACGGTGCTGCGTCTGACGGAGTATCGCCAGGCCGTCGAGCTGATCTCCGAGCACCCGTGGCTGGGTGTCGGCTTCGGCAACGCGCCAGACGTCGACCGCTACGTCGGCGTATCGAGCGTCTACCTCCAGATCGCCGAGCAGATGGGGCTGGTCGGCCTCGCCGCTTACCTCGTCGCTATCGGGCTCGTCTTCCACCACGTGCTCGGCCGGCTCGGCCGCGCGCCGGAACGCTGGACCGCGGTCGGCGCGCTTGGCGCGCTGGCGGCAGCGTTGGTCGCCGGCGCGTTCGACCACCACTTCTTCGAGCTGCGCTTCCCGCACGTCGCCACGCTCTTCTGGCTGCTGGCGGCGCTCGCCGTCGCCGCCAGTCAACCCGAGGCCCCCGGCTCGACGTGCGGACCATCGCGTGATGCCCCTTCTTCTTGAACTCTTCCTTATCGAGACGGCCCCGCCCCACCACCAAAAAGGTTGGTGCAGAGGGGGCTATCGTCTCCTCTGCAATCCCCGCCGTCCCAGTCCCGAAGCGGAAGCGTTCGTGGGGCATCGGTGCGAGAGGGCGCCGTAGCGCTGCTCGCGGCTGCGCTGCGCCATCGTCCTATGGCCGAGGTGCGCCTCGCCTCTCCATCGGCACGGCGGCGCGCGCCGGCCGCGCACGCGGGCGCCCTAGCGCGGCCGGCGCGCGGCGGTGCGCCACATGCGCAGCACGGCGACGATCTCGGCCAGCGCGAGGAGGACGAGAATCCAGAAGAGGGGCTCGCCGGGATGCGAGAGCCAGACGGCCGCGCCGAGGATGACCAGCCCTTCGGTCGCGGCGATGAGCGCCGCCGCTCGCAGCGCACCTTCGCTCGTCCCACCGCGGGCAACGAGCAGCGTCGCCACTGGCAGCGCCAGAAGCAGCAGGCCGAGCACCACGAACGGCAGCCACTCGGGCATCAGCGCGTCTCCGGTGCGCCGCGCTGGAAGGCCAGCGCGAGCACGTGCCGGTCCTTCGGCGACAGGACGCCGACGGCCTGTGGCGGCACGCGCCGCACGGCCGACACCTCGGCGCTTGGCCGGAACCCGCCGCCGACCAGCGTAGCGTGGTAGACGACGTCGATGTGCGCCTCGCCCGGCCAGCTCACCACGCCGACCAGCGCATCGCAGCGTACCACCAGCCCCGACTCTTCGGCCACCTCGCGCACTAGCGCCCCGCTGGGCAGCTCCCCGGCTCGCACGTAGCCGCCCGGTAGCCCCCAGGCCACGCCGCGCCGGTAGGTGTGGCGGAACAGCAGGATGCGCCGATCCAGGTCGCGAACGACGCCGACCGCGCCGACCAGGAAGCGGGCGTTCAGGGCTCGCAGCACCGCACCCCGCATCCACGGCGCCGGTGGCAGCCGGCGCCAGAGGTCAGCCAGCGCGCGGCCACAGCGCAGGCGGCGGTCCACGCGTCCTCCCTTGCGAGCGCCGGCGCTCGGCTGCTGCCTCCCAACTGTAGCACGAGCCTGGAATGGCGCCGCGCTGGCCAGCACCCCGGCTCTCGGCGGGCGGAGAGGGGTCCTGGGCGGGATCAAGTGCCAGTGCGTCGACGCGCGTCTTGCCCTCGCGGTTCTGCTAGGATGGCGGCAGGGCGAGGAGACTGGGATGCCTGCTCCGACCTGCCGGACGCGGCCAGACCATGGTTGACGCCGGGCAGCGGGCCACGCTGCGGCGACCGGCGCGTGAGGTGCCGGTCGTTGCCGACGTCGACGTGCTGATCGTCGGCGGCGGCGCGGCCGGCATCGCCGCCGGCATCGCCGCCGCCCGCGCCGGCGCGCGGACGCTGCTCGTCGAGCGCTACGGCGCCGTCGGCGGCATGGCCACCGGCGGGCTCATCATCTTGCTGCTCACGCTGGACGACGGCGCGGGCCGCCAGGTTGTCGCCGGCGTGTGCCAGGAGCTGGTCGAGCGCCTTCGCGCGCGCGGCGCAGCCGTGGCCCCGCCAGCGGCGGAGTGGGGCTGCGCCGACGAGGCGCTCATCGACCAGTACCAGCGCTGGGGCCTGGTGTGGGGACAGGCGCCGCATCGCGTGCGCTACTCGGTGGCCTACGACCCTGAGGAGTTCCGCTTCGTCGCCAACGAGATGCTCCGAGAGGCCGGCGTCCGCCTGCGCTTGCACACCTGGGCCGCCGAGCCGGTCGTCGAGGGCGATCGTATCGCCGCGATCGTCGTGCACAGCAAGGCCGGCACCGAGGCCATACGAGCGCGCGTGGTGGTCGACGCCAGCGGCGACGGCGACGTCTTCGCCGCGGCCGGGGAGCTGTTCGCTCAGGAGCGCGTGCACCCGTGGCTGTGGTTCCGCATGGCCAACGTCCGCGACGTCGACGCGGCCATCGACGCAGCGCGCGGGCGCTTCTTCCCGACCCTCGGCGGCTTGTTCTTCAAGACGCTCGGGCCGGGGCGCGCGCTGATGCCCTGGGGCATCGCCGACGCGCTCGACCGCAAGATCAACCCGGTCGATCCCGACGACCTGACCTACGCGGAGCTCGAGTGCCGGCGGCTGGTCATGCAGGTGGCCGACCGCCTCAAGGCCGAGGTGCCCGGCTTCGAGCAGGCCTACCTGGACGACCTAGCCACGCAGCTCGGCATCTACGAGTCGCGCCGCCTCGAAGGGCAGTACATCCTGACGCGCGAGGACGCCGACAAGCCCTTCCCCGACTCGGTTGCCCGCACTGGCAACTGGGTTCGATATGGACAGGTGTTCAACATCCCCTACCGCTGCCTGCTGCCGCGGCGCGTGGCCAACCTGCTGGCCGCCGGGCGCTGCATTTCAGTCGACCACCGCGTGCACCAGGCGACGAAGGAGATCCCGGCGTGCATGGCCACCGGCCAGGCGGCCGGGGTCGCCGCCGCGCTGGCGGCAGCGTCGCCCGACGCCGCGGTCGGGGCGGTGGACGTGGCCGAGCTGCGGAGGATGCTCCTCACGCAGGGCGCCAGCCTCTAGCCGCGCAGATTGTAGTGGTAATGCGGCGCGCCGCGCTCGCGGAACCATGACGCGTAGTAGCGCTCGATGTATGGCCGCAGCGCGGCGACCAGCTCGCGCACCTCGGGCTTGAGCATCGCGCGGGCGCGCGCGGCGTCGGCGCGCAGCTCGTCCAGCACCTTGGCCTTGTCCACCTTGGTCAGCCGGCCAGCCTCCAGCAGCACCTCACCGGCCACCAGGACCGTGTCGACGTGCTCGCGCTTGCCGCGGTAGAGCAGCAGATCGACTGGGTCGAAGCCCGGCTCGTGGAGGCCCTCGTCCAGCATGCCGTCTAGCCGCAGCAGCACTACGTCGGCCGGGCCGCCCGGCGCCAGCACGCCCACGTCGTCGAACAGCACCACCTGGCGGCCACTGGTCGTCGCCATGCGCAGCACGTCCCGCGAGGTCAGGTCACGCTCGTAGATGCCCGGCAGGCGGTGCAGCTTGGCGGCCAGACGCATCTCCTGCACGTAGTCGTCGTCGTCGTTGATGGTCATCGAGTCCGTGCCGAGGGCGACGTTGAGGCCGCGGTCGCGCGCGCGGATGACCGGCGAGATGCCGCTCTTCAGCCGCAGGTTGGCGCTGGGGTTGTGGGCGTACGACGCGCCGACGCTGGCCATCAGGTCGATGTCGGACTCGCTCAGCCAGACGCAGTGCGCCAGCGTCGTCCGTGGCCCGAGGGCCCCTAGCGTGTGGAGCTGTCTGACTACGCTGTGGCCGTAGGTGCGTGGCCCCCACTCGAGCTGGTAGGGGCTCTCCTGTACGTGGACGTGCAGCCCCGTCCCCTCGTCGGCCACGCGGCGGGCGATCGCCCGCATGTCGTCGTCGCCGATCCACTGGAGGGCGATGGGGCCGTGGATGAGCCGATGGCGCGGGCCGCGCAGCCCGACGCGCTGCGCAAGCGCGTCGAAGGCCGCCAGGTAGCGGTCGAGGCGCAGCGGCGGCGCCTGGCCGACGAAGTGCTCGAAGCGCGCCCGCAGCGGCTGCGGCAGCATCGCCGCAAAGGCCGCGTCGTCCTCGTAGACGAAATTGCGGCACCAGCGCAGGCCGGGCGCGAAGCCGACGCGCAGGCCGGCGTCCTGGTAGGCGGCGAGCGCCTGGTCCATCTCCGCCTCGTACGCCGCGGCGTTGCGCGTGGCGTGGCTGTGCAGGACACTCGTCACGCCGGACTCGACGAGGTTGATCGTGGCCAGCAGCGTGTCCCAGTACTGGTCCACCAGGCGGTGCGGCCGGCGGTCGTTGATCCAGACCTCGAGCTGGTCGTCGAGCGCGCCGAGCTGGAAGCTGCCCAGGCCACGGCCGTGGCTGTGGCTGTTCACTAGGCCGGGGATGACCAGGTGGTCGTCCGAGCCGAGCACGCGCGCCCCGGGTGCGCGCGCGGCCAACTCGTCGGCACGGCCGACGGCGGTGACCACATGACCGTCGACCAGCACCGCGCCGTGCGCGATGGCCGGCGCGTCGGCGCTGGTGATGACGTAGCGCCCGCGGATGAGCGTCGTCGCCATGGCGCCTCCCTCCCGCACGCGTGATAGATTGATAAACCGAGCCGGATATGCCTGGACAGCCGGCGTGCCGTGACCGGTGCGGCGGGCTGGCACGCCGCGGTGGGCGCACCAGTGGCCGCGCCGGCTAAGGCCACAGATGCTGGGCACATGGTAGCCGACGCGACCCTATCGATCAAGGCACCGGACTGATATATTATACTCTTGTAGCGCGACGAGCGCGCTTGTGGCGAGGTAGCTATGGCTCGTCGACTGGGCTCCAACCGGGGCGCCACCGTCTCCGACTTCGTCTTCCACCGCTTGAGCGACGCCATCCTGCGCGGCGCGCTCAAGCCCGGCGAGCGCCTGCGCCAGGACGGCTTGGCTCAGCAGTACAAGGTCTCGATCATCCCCGTCCGCGAGGCCTTGCGCCGGCTGGAGTCGGCCGGCCTCGTGACCATCATCCCGCACCGCGGCGCCGTGGTGGCCCAGCTCTCCGACAAAGACGTGGCCGACGTCTTCCAGGTGCGCCTCATCCTAGAGACGGCGGCGGCGCGCCTGGGCGTGCCGAACCTGCGGCCGCGCGACATCACCCAGCTCAAGCGGCTGCTGCGCCAGATGGCCGTGCCCGACATTCCGCGGCATAACTGGCTGGGCTACAACCGCGAGTTCCGCCTGACTATCTATCGCGCCTCGGGCAACGACCGCCTGGTGCACATTATCGAGGACCTGTTCAACGCCACGCGCCACTACCGCGCGCTGGTGATGCTCCTCCCGCACCATCGCGAGCGCGCCCTGGAGACGAATGAGCACATCATCGAGGCGTGCGAGCGGCGGGACGCGGCCGAGGTGAAGGCACGTATTCGCGAATCGCTGGAGGCCATCTTGGCCGGCTTCGAGCAGCTCGCACGCGAGCGCCAGAGCGAGCCGGGCGCGGCGGCGCCACCTACCACCCAGGCATCGGCCTAGCCGTGCGCGGCTGTGCCGCTCGGCTGGACCCTGCGGCTGCGGGACGAGAGTCGGCATGGCGGCCGGCGCACGTCGCTCGGCACGCTGCTGCGCGCAGCGCGCGGGCCAACCGGCACCTGCCGAGGCCACGGTTTCCGGGATGTTTGTCCGTGAACCCCCTGCTTCCGCGCAGGACGCGCGACGTGCAGGGACCGCCGCGGCTGGCGCGCCCTTGGTCTAAGTATGGCGCGCGACCACTAAGTATGGCGCGCGACCACGTCGACCCCGGAGCTCATTACGCGCATACATCACCACCGCGAGGAGGATAGACGCATGATCCGAACGCAGAGCTGCCGGCCGCGCGCCGGCGCCGTCGGCCGCGTGGCGGTGATCCTCGGACTCGCGCTGGCCGTTGCCGCCTGCCAGGCGGCGGCCCCCACGGCCCCGGCCAAGCCGGCCGAGAAGCCGCCGGCTGCGCAGCCCGCACCCCAGCCGGCGCCAGTCGCGCAGCCAGCGGCGAAGCCGGCCGAGAAGCCGGCTTCCGTCCAGCCGGCCAAGCCGGCGGCGCAGGCGCCCAAGCCCGTGGCGAAGGAGCTCAAGAAGATCGTCTTCAGCACCGCTGGTGCGGGCAACATTTACGCGCCGCTGCATATCGCGCTGTTCAGGGACTTTTTCAAGGAGGAAGGCCTGGACGCGGAGCTGATCGAGGCGCAGGGCGCGCCCCAGGCCGGCCAGATGCTGCTGGCCGGCAACGCGCAGCTCGGCTTCATGCCCGTCTCGACCGTCATCGACGCCGTGCAGCGCAACCAGCCCGTGGTCGCCGTCTTCGGCATCATGAACCAGAACGTGAACCAGTTCGGCGTCAGCAAGGCGTGGGCCGAGAAGCAGGGCCTCACCACGCAGATGTCGATCGCCGAGCGCATGCAGCGGCTCAAAGGGGCCAAGGTCGGCATCGTCTCGCCGAAGAGCGGCTCGGACGACGTGGCGCGCTTCATGCTCCGCGAGTACGGCGGGCTCGACCCCGATCGCGACACCACCCTACTGCCGCTCGGAGCGTCGCCGAACTTCCCGGCCGCGCTCGCCAAGGGGCAGATGGATGCCTTCTCGGTCGTCTCGCCGGCCGTCGAGACGATGATCGTGCGCGACGGCGCCGTGCTGGTCGCCAACCTGGCCTCCGGCGAGGTGCCGGCGCTGCGCGGCCAGCTCTTCATCGTCGCCGCCGCGCGCCGCGAGACCCTCGATAAGCAGAGCGAATTGATCGTCGCCGCCCTGCGCGCCCTGCTGCGTGGCCAGCGCTTCCTCCATGACCACTCCGAAGAAGCGCGCCAGCTCCTCTGGGAGCGTAAGTTCCGCGGCATCGAGCGGCCGGTCTGGGACCTGGCCTGGAAGAACCACATCGGCGGCTTCGCCAAGAGCCCGGTCATGGAGGCCGAGGGCTACAAGATCAACTTCACACTGCTGGAGAAAGCCCGCGGGGAGAAGGTGCCCGAGATCCCGTTCGACAAGGTCGTGGACAACGCGCTGGCGACACAGATGGCTCGCGCGGCGCCGCGCTGACTTTGCCCCGCGGACGGCTAGGTGCACTAACCAGCGGGCCATCGCCTAGGGGCGACGCAAATGTCGCCCCTACACGGCGTGCCACGGCTGCCGCGTCAGCACGACGGAGTCATACCAGGTACTTCGCCAACGTACCCCGCACGCACAGCC
>JACQUS010000335.1 GCA_016210125.1 Chloroflexota bacterium
GGAGATGGACCTCACCCCCGGCCCCCTCTGCGACTCGGAGAGGGGGAGCAGAGCGGGCGGGGAGTCCAGAGGTCGCCTGAGGCGACCTCTGCGAACCTTTCTGGGGGCGGGGTGGGGCGTCCCCAGGCGGGCTGCCGATTCCTCTGAACTTCGCAAGGCTAGAAGGAGGCGCAGGATGGAGCTGCTAAAAGAGACGTGCCGGCGCATCGCGCCGCTCGACCGGGCGGCGATGGCCGAGGCTCGCGCGCGGCAGGATGAGCTGACCAAGCCGCGCGGCGCGCTCGGCCGGCTGGAGGACCTGTCGATCCACCTCGCGGGTATCACTGGCCGGCCGCGCCCGCGCCTCGGCCGCAAGGCCGTGGTGGTCATGGCCGCCGACCACGGCGTCGCCGCGGCCGGCGTCAGCGCCTACCCGCCGGAGGTCACGCGGCAGATGGTGCTGAACTTCCTGCGTGGCGGCGCGGCCATCAACGTTCTCGCACGGCAGGCTGGCGCCCGCGTCGTCGTCGTCGACATGGGTGTGTGCGACCCGCTGCCCGAGCACGCCGAGCTACGCGCCGTGCGTCTCGGCCCCGGCACGCGCAACATGCTCGACGAGCCGGCGATGACCGCCGCGCAGGCGCAGGCCGCCGTCGAGGCCGGCGTTCGCCTGGCCGACGAGGAGGCAGCGCGCGGCCTTGACCTCGTGGCCACGGGCGATATGGGCATCGGCAACACGACGGCCTCGGCGGCGATCATTGCCGCGCTAGCGGGCGCCACGCCGCGCCAGGTGGCCGGGCGCGGGACGGGCCTCGACGAGGCGCAGGTGCTCTGGAAGGCACAGGTGATTGAGCGCGCGCTGGCGCGCCATCGACCCGATCCGGCCGACGCGCTCGACGTGCTGGCGAAGGTCGGCGGCTTCGAGATCGGCGGGCTCGCCGGCCTGATCCTCGGCGCTGCCGCACGCCGTGTCCCGGTCGTGCTCGACGGCTTCATCGCCGGCGCCGCCGCCCTGGTCGCCGCCGGCCTCTGCCCGGCGGCGCGCGACTACCTCATCGCCAGCCACCGCTCGACCGAGATCGGCCACGCGGTCGCGCTGCAAGCGCTGGGGCTGCGGCCGCTGCTGGACCTCGACCTGCGGCTGGGCGAGGGCTCGGGCGCGGTGCTGGCCTTCCCGCTGATCGAGGCTGCGGCGCGCCTGCTGGACGAGATGGCCACCTTCGGCGAGGCCGGCGTGAGCGACCGCGACGCCGCGGCGGAGTCGGCCTGAGCCAGTGGGCCTGCTGCGGGCCATCCACTTCCTGACCATCCTGCCGCTGCCGGTCGCGCCGCCGGCGGACGCAGGGGCGCTCGGCCGTGCTAGCGCCTACTTCCCGTTGGTGGGCCTCCTGCTCGGCATACTGCTGGCGCTCGCCGCCGGCGCGGCCGGGGCGCTGCTGCCGCCGCTGCTAGTTGCACCCGTGGTGGTCGTCGCCGGGGCCGTGCTGACCGGCGGGCTGCACCTCGACGGCCTGGCCGACAGCGCCGACGGCCTGCTGAGCCCGGGGCGCACGCCGGCCGAGCGCCGCGCGATCCTCAAGGATAGCGCCGTCGGCACCTTCGGCGTCGTGGCCCTGGTGGCCGTGCTGCTCCTCAAGACCCTCGCCGTGGCCAGCATGCCGGTCGCCGCGCACGGCTGGGCCTTCGTCGCCGCGGCCACCTACGCGCGCTGGGCTATGCTCGGCACGCTGGCGCTCTTCCCGGCGCCGCACGCCGGCCTGGGGCAGACCTTTCGCGCCGGGGTCGGCGCGCCACAGCTCGTCGGCGGCAGCCTGGCGACGCTGGCCATTGCCCTAGCGCTCGGATGGTGGGCCGGGGAACCCCCGCTGACGCGGGCGTTCGTCGGCGCCGGTGCGCTGCTGGCGTTCGGCCTCTGGGCGCTGGCCGCCGCTGTCGGCGGGCTGCTGGGGCTGCTGGCGCTGCGCCGCCTCGGCGGGGCGACCGGCGACGTGCACGGCGCGGTCTGCGAGTGCAGCGAGGCGCTCGGCCTCGTCGCCGTCGCCGCGGCGACCTGGCGGTGAAGCACAAGTGATTCGCGTCCGTCGAGGATGACTGTTTCACGCTGCAGATGGTCGCACGCGTAGGGGTGATCCTTGTGATCACCCCGGTACGAGGCGAAGACAAGCTTCGCCCCTACGATATCGCGCCGGCGGGGAGCAAGATAAGATGGTGGACGCACAGGCCACGAGGGGCGAGCGACATCGGTCGAAGACTCGACTCTCGCCGTAGGCGAGTCGCTCTCGGAGACTGGCGAGCGGAGGGGACTACGTGCGCGCGGCTATGCACGATAGGCCGGTCGCCGCGGCCTACGCCGACGCGGCGACCTTCGCGCGTGCGCTCAGAGAGGCCGCCAGCGGCTCGCTGGCCTTCGTCGTGGTCGACGCGGTGGCGTGCGCGCCGAGCGACGGCCCCCGGCTCCACGCGCTCCTGCGGGAGTGCGCGCGCGCGCTCAGACCCGGCGGCCTGCTCTTCGTGCACGGGCAACCGGCGCATCTGCCCGCTGTCGGCGTCGAGCTCGACCGCCAGCTTACCTTCAAGTACTGGATCGCCATCGAGTCGCGCACACCGCGTCCCTCTGCCGGTCTGCCTTCGGTCCACACGGGCATCCTGCTGTTCACGAAGAACGGCGACCGCTTCCACGTGCGGCGCTCGCGTGCCCCGCACGAGCGCTGCGCGCACTGCCAGCGCCCGCTGAAGGACTGGGGCGGCAAGGCCCACCTGATGCACCCGGATGGCTGCGTCCTGTCGGACGTGTGGCTGCACCTGAAGGCGCACGACAGCCACAGCGGGTTGTCGGAGCACGTCCTAGCTACGGTACTGCGCTTGATCGACCCCGCCGGCGTGGCCCCGTCTGCGAGGGGGCCTGTCCTCACTACCAGCGCTCAGACAGGCGACGATGTGCCCCTGGGCGAAGTCGGCGCGGTGGGCACCGTGGCCAGCCGCTCGGCGTCTGTGGCAGCGATCGCCTGGTCCAATCTGGACGAGGTGGCAGCGCGCCGTCCGGCACGCAACGCACGCGGCGAGCCGCTCGACGACGCGCTGGTCGACGTCGTCCACCACGGCGACGCGCTGGAGGTCCTCAGGCGCTATCCGGACAGCTCGATCGACCTGGCCTTCGCCGACCCACCGTACAATCTCGACAAGGACTACAACGTCTATGCAGATCAGCAGCAGCGCGAGCGCTACGTCGCGTGGTGCAACGCATGGCTGACCGAGTACGCGCGCGTGCTCAAGCCGACCGGCGCGCTGTTCGTCCTCAACCTGCCGCATTGGGCGCTCTACCACGCGGCCTTCCTCAACCAGCGCCTGCGCTTCCAGAGCTGGATCGTGTGGCGCGAGATGGGCGAGCCGCGCGGCAAGCTTCTTCCGGCGCACTACGCCCTGCTGCACTACACCAAGCACTCGACGCGCTTCACGTTCAACTACGATGCTGTTTCGCCGATCGACGCGCGCTGCTACTGCCTGCGCTCGGCCTGTGTGCGCGCGCGTAAGGCCGCCGGCGCGGATGACACGGAGGCGCTGACGGATATCTGGTGGGACATCCACCGCATCCGCCACCGGCGCGACCGCGACTATCACCCGTGCCAGCTTCCCGACGCGCTGATGGAGCGCATCATCCGCCTGTCGACCAACCCGGGCGACGTGGTGCTCGACGCGCTGTGCGGCACGGGCACGACGGCCGTCGCCGCCGCGCGGCTCGGCCGGCGCTACGTGGCCGTCGACGTCGACGCTGAGTACGTGCACATTACGCGCGACAAGCTGGCCGCGCTGGAGCGCTTCGGCTTCGTGCCGCGGTCAAGCACCGACCGCCCGCGCCCACGCTACACGAAGAAGCAGCTCCAGCTCGAGCTGCGCGCGCTCGCCGCCCGCCTTGGCCGCCTACCCACGCCGGCGGACGTGGAGCGCTTCGGCTCGCACGACGTCCGGCTCTACTTCGAGCTCTTCCCGACCTGGAACAAGGCACTACGGGCGGCGAAGCTCCCGCGGGAAGCGGCGGAAGCGACCGCGTGACGGTTGCCAGCGCGAGCCGATCGGCGCGGGGCGCTAGCGCGGCTCCGCGCGGTCCGAACGCCCGCTGTCTGCCGCCGCGCTCCCTGCTGGCGCCGGGGCGCGCACTGCGCCCGGCGCAGTCAGCCGTCGCCGGCGCGCGCGAGGACGGCGATGGGCAGTTGAGGAGGTATCTCGGCGGATGAGCGTTCGCGGCACAATAGTCTGCTGGCCCCTCGCCGCGCGCGCGCTGGCCCTGGCGCTCGACCTGCTCGCCGGCGAGCCGCCGGCGGCGCTGCACCCGGTCGTCTGGCTGGGCCGGCTGATCGGCGCGCTCGAGCGGCGCGCGCCCGGCGCGCCGCTAGCGCAGCTCGCCTACGGCGGGCTCGTGGTCGCGGCGGCCGCCGGTGTGGCCTGGGGTGGCTCACGCGCGCTGCTGCACCGCGCGCCGTGGCTCGCGCCGTATCTGCTCAAGAGCGCCTTCGCCTGGCGCGCGCTGCGGCGGGCCGGCCTCGGCGTGGCCGAGCGCCTCGAGCGCGGCGACCTCCACGGCGCACGGCTGGCCCTGCAGGCGCTGGTGAGCCGCGAAACGGCGGATTTGGACGCACCGCTCGTCGCCGCGGCGGCCATCGAGTCGCTGGCCGAGAACCTGGGAGACGGCCTCGTTGCGCCACTGCTGTATGATGCCTGCGGAGGGGTGCCCTTGGCGCTGGCCTACCGCGCGGTAAACACCTGCGATGCCATGCTCGGCTATCGCGGCCGCTACGAGCACCTGGGCAAGCTACCGGCGCGTCTGGACGACCTGCTGAACCTGCTCCCGGCGCGGCTGAGCGCACTACTGCTCGCCGTCGCCGCCGGGCGGGGGGCCGGAGCCGCGTGGCGCGCGCTGCGCGACGCCGGCCGCACGCCCAGCCCGAACGCCGGCTGGCCGATGAGCGCCGCGGCCGGCGCGCTCGGCGTCGCCCTGGAGAAGCGCGCCGTCTACCGCCTCAACCCCACCGGCGGCTCGCCGACGCCGGCCGACGTGCGGCGCGCGGTAGCCCTGGTCGACCGCGCCGCGGTGCTGGCAGTGGCCGCTTGGCTCTTCTGGTGGTGGCACCGTGGCGCCTAGGCCGCGGCGCGCGCTGCACGGGGTGGCGCGCTGCCCGCACGGCGGACCGGACCACGCCGAGCTGGCGGCGCTGGGCCACCGGCCGGGCGACGTGCTCGACTTCTCGGTCAACAGCAACCCCCTGGGCTGCCACCCGGCGGTGCGCCAGGCGGCCGCCGCGGCAGCGGTCGAGCGCTACGCGGACAGCGCGGCGACGGTCCTAGCGCGCGCGCTGGCGGAGGCGCACGGCTGCCGGCCGGAGCAGGTGCTCGTCACGGCCGGCTCGCTGGAGGCGCTCCGCCTGGCCGCTCAGGCCTACCTTGAGCCGGGAGAGGTGGGCGTCGTAGCCGAGCCGACCTTCGGCGAGTACGCGCTGGCCATCCAGCTTGCAGGTGGGCTCGTCGAGCGCCTGTGGCTCGGTGCAGGGGGCGCTGCTGCTGGGCACGCGGATTCGGGGAGTCCAGAGGGGGCGACGCCCCCTTTGGCGGGGTTTGGGGTGTCCCCAAAGAAAGAGATGGGGAGCGGCCAGCAGGCGAGCGGCGCGACGGCAGACAATGCGGGAGCGCTGACCGACGAGGTGGCGGCACTCGCTCGCGAGCGCGGCGCCAAGCTGCTGTACCTCTGCCAGCCGAACAACCCGACTGGCACGTACCTGCCGCAGGCGACCGTGGCCCGGCTCCTCGACGCGCTGCCCGACACGCTCGTTGTGCTCGACGAGGCTTACGTCGCCTTCGTCGCCGACGCCTGGCCGTCGGAGGCGCTCCTCGGCCGGTCGAACCTGCTCGTCGTGCGCTCGCTGACCAAGGACCATGCCCTGGCCGGATTACGTATCGGCTACGCGCTCGGCGCGCCGGACGTTCTGGCGCCGCTGCGCCTCGCCCAGCCGGCATGGAGCGTCGGCGCGCCGGCCCAGGCGGCGGCGCTGGCTGCACTCGACCACCCTGAGCACGTCGCGGCGGGCCGCGCCCTGGCCCTGGCCGAGCGCAGCTTCCTCCAGCGCGAGCTGCGGGCGCTCGGCTTCACGGTTTGGCCGAGCGCGGCGCACTTCTTCCTCGTCGACGTGGGCGACGCGGGCACGCTGCGAGCCGCGCTGCTGCGCCGTGGCGTGCAGGTGCGCGACTGCACCTCGTTCGGCCTGCCGGCGCTGGTGCGCATCGCCCCGCGCACGCGGCCCGAGAACGAGCGGCTGTTGGCGGCGCTGCGCGACGTCCTGGCCAGCGGCGACCACAGGCATGTGCGGGGGAGCGGCACTTCTCCCTGCGGGACATCGGCAGGGGACGCAAAGGGGAGTCTAGAGGGGGCGTCGTCCCCTCTGGCAACCCTCTTTGGGGCGGGGTGGGGCAACGGCGACAGCCATTCTCAAAGGAGGTGTGTGATTGGCTAGGCTGCTGCTCGTGCGCCACGGCGAGACGACCTGGAACTCGGACCTGCGCTACCAGGGGCAGCAGGACATCCCGCTCAGTGAGCGCGGCCGCGCGCAGGCCGAGGCGCTGGCCCGCCGCCTGCGCGGCGTGTCGCTGGACGCGGCCTACGCATCGGACCTTCAGCGCGCCTACCAAACGGCGGAGATCATCTGCCAGGGCCGTAGCCTGCTGGTGGCCCGGCTCGCGGCCCTGCGCGAGGCACACTTCGGCGCGTGGGAGGGGCTGACCTACGCCGAGGCGGCGGCGCGCTGGCCGGAGATCGCGCGGCAGCGGCGGGTGGACCCCGGCGGGGCGCGCCCGCCGGGCGGCGAGACGCTGGCCGAGCTGCAGGTGCGGTCGCTGACGGCGCTGCGCGAGATCGAGCGCGCCCACGCGCCCGACGCGACGCTGCTGCTCGCCGCTCACGGCGGCGTGCTGCGCGCGCTGCTGTGCGCCTTCCTGCGCCTCGACCTGCGCGCTGCCTGGCAGTTGCGCCTCGACAACTGTGGCCTCACGATCGTGGAGACGTATCCCGAGGGGGCCATCCTGATGGCCGTGAACGACCTCTGCCACATCGAGGAGCTGCCGCTCGATGGCGCTGGATCGGCGACCCAGACGTAGTGCCCGCGGCGCAAGGCCCTGGGGGAGTCCAGAGGGGGCGCAGCCCCCTCTGGTGGGGTTCGGGGTGTCCCCAAGCAACCCGGGGTGGAGTGGGGCCGCTCCATGACCGCCGCACGTCTGCTGATGGTTCAGGGCACGGCCTCGGCCGTGGGCAAGAGCACGCTCGTCGCCGCGCTCTGCCGCCTCTTCCGCCGCGAGGGGCTGCGCGTCGCGCCCTTCAAGGCGCAGAACATGGCCCTCAACGCCGCGGTCACGCGCGACGGCGGCGAGATCGGGCGCGCGCAGCACAGCCAGGCGCTGGCGGCCGGCGCCGAGCCGGCGGTGGACATGAATCCAGTGCTGCTCAAGCCCGAGGCCGACGCGCGCTGCCAGGTGGTGGTGCTCGGCCGCGCCTGGCGCACCCTGGCGGCCCGCGAGTACTACCGCGTGGTCGACGACCTGCGGCCGGTGGCACTCGCAGCTTTGGCGCGCCTGCGGGCGCAGCACGACCTGGTGCTGATCGAGGGCGCGGGGAGCCCGGCCGAGGTCAACCTGAAGGAGCGCGACATCGCCAATATGTGGCTCGCCCAGGCGGCCGACGCGCCGGTGCTGCTCGTCGGGGACATCGACCGCGGCGGCGTGCTGGCAGCCTTCGTCGGCACCCTGGAGCTGTTGGAGCCGGCCGAGCGCGCGCTGGTCCGCGGGCTGGTGGTCAACAAGGTCCGCGGCGACGCAGCGCTCCTCGCCCCGGCGCTCGACTTCCTACGCCAGCGCACCGGCCGGCCGGTGCTCGGCGTGCTGCCGTACCTGCCCGACCTCCGGCTGCCGGAGGAGGACAGCACGGCGCTCGACGGCCGGCGCAGCCCGCGGGCCGGCCCCGACCAGCTCGACGTCGCGGTGATCCGCCTGCCGCGCATCGCCAACTTCGACGAGTTCGACGGCCTGGCCGGCGAGCCGGACGTCTGCCTGCGCTTCGTCGCCGACCCGGGCGACCTGGGCGCACCTGACCTGCTCATCCTGCCTGGCAGCAAGAGCACCGTGGCCGACCTCGAGGCGCTGCGCCGCAGCGGCCTGGCCCAGCGCGTCGTCGCCTTCGCCCGCGCCGGCGGCTGGCTCCTCGGCGTCTGCGGCGGCCTGCAGATGCTCGGCACGGCCATCCGCGACCCGCACGGCGTCGAGACGGCCCAGCCGGAGGCTCTCGGCCTGGGCCTGCTCCCGCTGGTCACGACCTTCGCGCCGACGAAGCGCACCTGTCAGGTGCGCGCGCGCATCGTCGCCGCGGCCGGCCCGCTCGCCGCCGCGCGCGGCCTCGTCGCCCACGGCTACGAGATGCACATGGGCGCCAGCGTGACGGCGCTGCCGCCGAGCTGCGTCGTCGTCGAGCGGCAGGGCCGGCCGGCCGACGACCCAGACGGCGCCGTGGCCGCCGATGGGAGCGTCACGGGCACGTACCTGCACGGTCTTTTCGAGCAGCCGGCGCTGCGCCGCGCCGTGCTCGACGGCCTGCGCGCGCGCCGCGGCCTGCCGCCGCTCGGCCTGGTGGCGCCGCCGACCGATCCCTACGACGCGCTGGCCGATGCCCTGGCGCCGCACCTCGACTGGCCGGCGCTGCGGGCTCTTGTGGGCCTGGCGTGATCGCGCGGCTGGTGCTCGTCCTCGGCGGGGCACGCAGCGGCAAGAGCGCCTTCGCCGAGCGCCTGGCCGCCGGCCTCGGCTCGCCGGCGACGTACCTGGCGACGGGCAGCGCCGGGGACGAGGAGATGGCCCGGCGGCTGGCCGCGCACCGGTCCCGCCGCTCGCCGACGTGGGTGACGGTCGAGGCCCCGCACGCGGCCGGGGAGGCGCTGCGGGGCGTGCCGGAGGGCGTCGTCCTGCTCGACTGCCTCTCGTTCCTCGTCGCCAACTGCCTCGGCCCGGCCGCCGGCGACGTGCTCGACGCGGCGGACGAGGCGGCGGCGCGCCGGGCTGTCGAGGGCGAGGTGGCGGCCCTGCTGGCGGCGCAAGCCGAGCGCCGCGGGCCGCTCGTGGTCGTCTCGAACGAGGTCGGCCTGGGGCTCGTGCCGCCCTACCCGCTCGGCCGGCTCTACCGCGACCTGCTCGGCTGGGCCAACCAGGCCGTCGCCGCGGCGGCGAGCGACGTCTACCTGCTCGTCGCCGGCCTGCCGCAGACCCTGAAAGGCGATCCCCCGCCGCCTCTGGACGCGCCGTGAGCCGCGCGGCCGCCGTCTGGCTGCCGGGCACCTGCGGCGAGCTGGTCCAGGGGGCCATCGGCGGGCAGCCATTCCTGGTGAGCTGCCCCATCGACGTCTACGCGCGCGTGGCCGTCGAGCTGGCGCCGGGCGTACCTCTCGTCGCCCCGGCGGACGCGCCGAAGGCCGCCGCAGCGCTGCGAGCCACCCTGGCGCACTGCGGCGCGGCGGCGCTGGGCGGCCGGCTCACGCTGGACTCGCCGCTGCCGCGCGGCAA
>JACQUS010000303.1 GCA_016210125.1 Chloroflexota bacterium
CGCTGGAGAGGGGGCCGGGGGAGAGGCCTATCCTCCTGCGGCGCAGCCGCTCTTCATGCATCGCTGGCGTCGCGCAGCGACATGGGCAACTCCCCCGTGTCCGCCGGCCCACCGCAGCCCCGGTGTGGCTGCGAGGCTACGGCAAGTATGCCCAGCGCCGTACCGCGGGGCTTGCCCCTCGCCAGCCTGCTAGAGCTGGGCGGGCGCGCCCTGCCGCTCCGGATAGCCGCCTATGGGAGCCCGGCGATGCGCTGGGCACACGCGCCATCGCGCACAGCGCACGGCGCCGCAGGGGGCCCCGAGCCCGCGCCGCGGGCGAGGTGAGGCCTACGGCTGCGCTGGCGCGAAGCGCAGCACGACGCGCCGAGCGCGGTCGGCGACGAACAGGTCGCCGGCCGGCCCGACGGCCACGCCGGCCGGCGCCGTCATGACCGTCGGGCCGGCGATCTCGGCCAGCGGCCGGCCGTCGTAGGTCACCAGCCGGACGCTCGCGGCGTCCGGATCGGCCACCAGCACCGAGCGCTGCGGGCCGAGCGCTAGTGTCGGCCCGAGGATCGTGTCGCGCGTCTGCAGCGGCCAGGTCGCGCGGACCTGGCCCTGGCCGTCCAGCCACAGCACGCGCGCCCGCTGCGGCTCGGCGACGAGCAGGCCGCCGTCGGCGGTGATGACTACCTGGCTCGGCTGGTCGAAGCGCGCAGCACCCTCCAGCGCGCGGCGTAGCCGACCGTCGGGCGCTAGGAGCAGCAGGCGCTGCCGGCCAGTGTCGGCGACGTATAGGTCGCCGTTGGCCGCCAGCGCCAGCCCGCGCGGCCGGTACATCCCCAGGTCGCCGCCGAGGCGCAGGCGCAGCCGGCCGTCGGGAGCGAGACGCACCACCTCGCCGGTCTCGGCGTCGAGCACGTCCAGGTCGCCGCCGGGCCGCACGGCGACGCCCACGGGCTCGCCGAAGAGACCGGCGCCGAGCGCGGGGAGCGGCTCGCCGGTGGCAGCGAAGCGCAGCACGGCGCGCGCCTCGGCGTCGGCGACGTAGAGCGTGCCGTCCGGGTCGACGGACAGGCCGCGCGGGTCCCGGAGGTGGCCCTCGCCGAGGAGGCCGGCGAGGCGGTAGGCGTCACGTCGCGGGCCGTCGGTCGGGCTCAGGCGCGGGCCGGGCGGCTCGGGCTGCACCGACGGCGGCGCCGGGCGCGTGGCGTGCCACTGGCCGACATTGAAGCCGAAGCCGCCGGCGCGCAAGTCGCGGCGCAGCGTCTCGCGCCATAGGTCGTACTCGGCCAGCTCGACGGCCGGCTGCCGCGCCTCGGCGGCCGCCGGCGAGGCGATCCAAGCGAAGTAGCCGCGCACGTTGACCACGGCCAGCCCGGCGACGCCGACAAGCAGCGCGAGCTGCGCCAGGCCCCGCGAGCGCCAGGCCGCCAGAGCCAGCAGCCGGTCCAGCGCCAAGGCGACGAACAGGTAGACGAACGGCGCGACGACGACAGCCCGCGCCGCGTCGGGCGTCTCGGCGCTCAGGACCTGCGTCGCCAGCAGCGGCACGGCGAGCATGGACCACCAGAGCGCCGTGGCCCGCCAGCGCCGCAGCCCCAGCGCCACACCAAGGGCGAAGAGCGCCCCGGTCGCCGGGTCGTAGGGCGGCTGGCCGACCGGCCCGTACCGACCGTTGGCAAAGAGCTCGCCGTCGAGGACGACAAAGCCGGCGAGCGTCCGCTGGAGCTGCACGCGCAGCACGCCGAAATCAGTCGTCTCGCCCAGATACGGCCGCGGCTGGCGCAGCACGTCGACGGCGTCGGTGCGGCGGCTGAACTCCTCCCAGCGCTCGGCGATGGTCGGCACCTGCGGCAGGAAGAGCAGCACCGCCGTGGTAGCGAGCACGGCGTAGCCGAGCAGCACCCGCCGCCAGCGCGCCCCGGCCCAGCGCAAGGCGCAGGGCGCGTAGGCCAGCAGCGCCGGCAGGACCAGCCGCCCGGCGAAGTAGCCGTAGAGACCTAAGGCCGCGGCGGCTCCGGCGACGGCGAACCAGCGCAGGCGCACGCGCTCCAGCGCGATGGCCAGCGCCCAGGCGGCCAGCAGCGCGTAGAGCGCCGTGTGCACGTTCTCCCAACCGGCGCGCGAGAAGTGCAAGTACCACTGGCCGGTCGCCAGGAGTCCCGCTGCCGCCAGCGCCGCCGGAGCCTGGACGACCCGCCGCGCCAGCGCGTAGAACGGCACGAGCGCCAGCGCGCTCAGCAGCGCCGAGGCCATGCGCAGGCCGAAGACCGTCTCGCCGAAGACGGCCATGAAGGCACGGAGGAGGTGCATACTGAACGCCGGGGCCGGCTTCCAGTCGAGATCGAAGAGGCCGGGCCGGCCGGTCTCGGCGATGCGGAAGATCACCCAGAGATTGTCGGCCTCGTCGGCGGTGACGTTGGGCGGCAGGCGGTCGAGCCACACCACGCGCAGCGCGAGGGCGACGCCGATCAGCAGCGCCAGGCCGAGGCGCTCGCGCGCGGCCGGGCTGCCGCCGAGCTTGCCCTTCTGCGGTGTGCCTTGCCGTACCACGATGCCATTGTACGGGGGGCGCATCCGCACTCGCCGCTTGACAGCGCCGAGCCGGCCGCCGATCATGCCGTCGCCCGCGCGTGACGCCCAGCCCTCGTCGCGGCGCAGGAGCGGCTGTGAAGTTGTACGCCGTTCACCTCATGCCCCGGCCATACCTGCCCGACGACTTCGAGGAGCGCTACGTCACGAACGCGCCGTTGGCGCACCGATGGGGCTGATTAGGAGCGCACGCGCCGGGAGCGCGGGCATCCTGCCCGCGCGGGGGCGGGCGCGGGCGAGACGCCCGCGCTCCCGGCTCTATTTCCGAG
>JACQUS010000306.1 GCA_016210125.1 Chloroflexota bacterium
CACGTGCAGGTCGATGCCCACGAGGTCGAGCATGGCCAGCGGCCCCATCGGGAAGCCGAGCTGGCGCATCGCCGCATCCACGTCCTCGGCGCTGGCGACGCCCTCGGCCACGATGTGCGCGGCCTCGTTACGCATGCTGATGAGCAGCCGGCTGCTGATGCCGCCGGCCATCTCCTTCTTTAGCAGCACCGGCGTGCGCTCGATCTGCTCGAGGAAGGCCGCGGTGCGCTCGACCGTCTCGGGCGACGTGTGCCAGCCGGGCGTCACCTCGACCAGCGGGATGGCGTACGGCGGATTCATGAAGTGCGTGCCGATCGTGCGCTCGGGGTGCCGCGCCCGGCTGGCAATGCCGGTCGGCGCGAGGATCGACGTGTTGGAGGCGAGGATGGTCTCCGGCGACGCCAAGCCATCGAGCTGTGCGAAAAGGTCCTGCTTGGCCGCCAGATTCTCCCAGATGGCCTCGACGACGATCGGCGCGCCGGCGACGGCCTCCTCCAGCGAGGTCGCCGGCCGGATACGGCCCAGCGCCGCCGTGCCGTCCTCGGGCGCCATCCCGCGCGCCTGCCAGCGCTCGACCACGCGCGTCTGCTCGCGGCGGCTGCGCTCCCACGCCGCCGGGTCGCTATCGTTCAGCGCGACCGTCAGGACGGCGCGCGCTGCCGTCAGCGCGATGCCGGTGCCCATGATGCCCGCGCCGCAGACGCCCAGGTGCTCGATTTTTGTCATCCTACCTACCTCTCGGTGCGTATGCGGTTGCCAGACCGAACTCTGCCGTGCCGGCTTGCTCGCCTGAACATAGCCGCGGCGGTCGGCCCCGCCCCACCCGGAGGATCCTCCAAAGGGGGCTTCGCCCCCTTTGGATTCCCCCGCTGGGCGCCCGCGCTTTCCCCCTTTGCCGCGCGGCAGAGGGGGAAAGTGGTGAGGTCCTGTCGCCCGCGGCCGCCCACCCGTTCCGCCGCCACGCCGCCTTCGAACACGAGGGTGGAGGGGAAAGCGGTGAGGTCCTGTCGCCCGCGGCAGCCCGTGCCGGTAGATTTTCATCCCGCGGTGGTAGCCCCTGGGGCGATGACCAGCTCACTCGAAAAAGCGCCGCGTAGCGTCGCGCTCGGCCAGCGCGGCGTCGAGGCCGGCCTGCTCGGCGATGGCGCGAAAGTCGAGCTCGCCGGGGCCGAGCTGGCCCTGCGCCTGACGCGCCAGCAGGCTCATGTCCGCGGTGAAGCGGTAGGCCGAGCCGACGCCACGCGCCTCCATCATGGCCGCCAGCGACTCCTTCGCAAAGGCCAGACCGTCCGCCGGGCAGAGGGCCATGGCCCGCGCGTAGCGCTCGACCACCTCATCGAGCTGCTCGGCCGGCACGGCGCGGTTGATCAGCCCGACGCGCTCGGCCTCGGCCGCGGTGAAGTCGCGGCCGGTCAGGAACAGGTCATAGGCCACGCGCGGCCCGACCAGCCAGACGATCAGCGGCTGCTGCGGGAGCTGGTCCATAGCCACGGACGGATCGCCGAACACGGCGTCGTCGGAGGCGAAGACCAGGTTGCTGCCCATCGCCAGGTGCAGTCCGAAGCCGAGGCAGCGCCCACGCACGGCGGCAATCGTCGGCCGCTGGAAGTTAAGCCAGAACTCCAGCCGCCGATTGCGCTGACGCTCGGCCTCCAGCGCCTCCCGCAGCGGCACGGTGCGCCGCGGATCGGGCAGCAGTGCGAACGGCCCTGGCTCGGCCGAATCGGCGCCGACGCAGAAGTCTGGCCCCTCGGCGCACAGGATCACGACCTTCGCGTCGGTTTCCTGCTCGGCGGTCGCCAGCGCGGCGTCGAGGTCGGCCAGCATCGCCGCGCCCACGGCGTTGCCCTGCTCCGGCCGCGCCAGGACGATATAGCCGAGCGGGTGCCGCGGCTCGTAGCGCACCAGCGCCATCACGCGCCCCCTTCGTCCGGCGGGTCGAGGAGCGCGCCGAACGGCGCATCGCGCTCGGCCAGCGCGCCCTTCAGCCCCAGCCGCTCGCGGGCCTCGAAGAAGCGATACTCGCCCGGGGCAAAGCCGCGGCGCTGAACGGAGCTGAGGAAGCGCACATAGGCGGCGAAGTCCCAGGACGTGGCCAGACCCGCGGCGTCCCAAACCA
>JACQUS010000352.1 GCA_016210125.1 Chloroflexota bacterium
GTCGAAGCCGAGCCGCGCGGCCTCGACCGCCAGGGCGACGTTGTACTCCCAAACCTCCGGGCGGAAGGGGTCGGTCCCGGCCCGGCCCTCGCCGGCCACCCACGGCCCGCCAGCACGCGCATCGCGCACGGCCAGGTCCGGCCGCGCGCGGGCCAGCGGGTCGTCCTTGAACACCACGATGCGCGCGATGGCCAGCCCGCCGCGCTCGTGAACCTGCTTGAGGAAGGCGCGCGCGTCGGGAATGGTGATCTGCTTAACCGCGCCGATGCGCTCGGCCAGTGGCACCTCGCTGCGGTAGGCGATCCAGCCGCGGTCGCCTTTGATGTCCACGACGACGGCGTTGACCTCGCTGCGCGCAATCAGCGCGAGCGCGTTCTCGCGCAGGCCGCGATCGCCGACGCCGAAGAACGTCAGGTAGACGCCGCGCACCTCGCGCGGCGTAAGGCGCACGCGCTGTGGCCGGCTCGCCGGTCGGATGCTCGCCGGCTCGTATGCGCCGGCCGATACGCTGACCGTCGGACTTGCGGCGTCGCCTAGGCGGAACATCCCGTCGGCGTCGGTGCGCGTTTGGCGAGTCGATTCCCCCGTCACGGCGACGCCGCCAAGCGGGCGGCCGGTGAAGGCGTCCTCGACGGTGCCGCGCACCCCGCTCGGCGCCAGCGCGACGGTCGCCGCTGTGCCCGCGCTGACGGCCAACGACTCGTCGCGGAAGCCGGGTGCCGAGACCGCGATCCGGCCCGCCGCCGCGGGCACCGTCGCGGTGAACGTGCCCTCTGCGTCAGTTCGCGTTGCCGCCTGGGTCTCAGCCGCGCCAATGAGAGCGCCCGCCACCGCCTCGCCGGTGTCGGCGGCGACGACGCGGCCACGCAGGACGACCGGCACGGGTGTGGGCGTCGGCCGGGGCGTGGCCGTCGGCACGGGCGTGGCCGTCGGCCGCGCGGCAGGGCGGGATGTGGCGAGCGCTCCGGCCGCGTCGGCCGGTGGCTCACGCACGCTCTGCGCCGGACCGGGGCCGCCGGGCGAGCGCTCCGCAGCGGGCGGACGCCCGCTCAGGACGGGCCACCAGCCGCTGCTGCCTCCCCCCCAGACGGCGAGGACGACCAGCGCGGCCAGCACTACGGCGAGCGGCGCCAGCGCGCGCAGGCGCATCAGCCGACGCTCCGCGGCGTCGCCGCGATGACGCGCGCGCTCTCCGCCGTGCCGATAACCAGGACCGGCCTGAGATCGAGGAAGAGGCCCGTCTCGACGACGCCCGGCAGCGCGCGCAGTGCCTCGTCGATGCTCCGTGGCTCGTCCAGCGGCAGACCACGGCAGTCGGCGATGAGGTTGCCGCCGTCGGTGATGAAGGATCGGCCGTCGTGCAGGCGCAGCGTCGCCTCGCCGCCGAGCCGCTCGATCTGGCGCACCGTCGCCCGCGCGCCGAAGGCGGCGATCTCGACTGGTAGCGGCGCGCGCGTTCCCAGCCGCGGCACCAGCTTGCTCTCGTCGGCCACGACGACGAAGCGCGCGCTGGCGCGGGCGACAATCTTCTCGCGCCAGAGTGCGCCGCCGAGGCCCTTGATGAGCTGGCCGGCCGGGTCGATCTCGTCCGCGCCGTCGATGGCCAGGTCGAGCTCCGGCGCGTCGTCCAGCGTCGTCAGCGGAATGCCGAGGCGGCGCGCCAGGTCCTCGGTCTGGCGCGAGGTCGGCACGCCGACGATGCGCAGGCCGGCGGCGATGCGCTCGGCGAGCCCGTGCAGCACCAGGCTGGCGGTCGAGCCCGTGCCCAGGCCCACCACCATGCCCTGGTCCACAAAGTCGAGCGCGCGCGCGGCAGCACGCCGCTTGGCGTCAAGCACACCGCCCTCCCTGGCCGAGTATAGCATCGGCGTGACACTCCTCATCCGCCTGTGTTAGCATGCATAGTGGACGGTCGCGCGAGGTGGTCATGCCGCGGTTGTTTGGCTTCGCCGTGAGCACGGCCCTCGTCGTCGGGCCGCTCGGCCTGCTGGCCTTCGGTCTCACCAGCCGGCCGCTCGTCGTGGGCGAGTTCGGGCTGACGTACCCTAACCTGGTGGACGAAGGCGGGCGCGTGGCCGTCGAATACGGCGTGGCGGGAATACCCGAGACGATCGTCGTGACCGCCGATGGGCGCGTCAGCGCCGAGCACAGCGGTCCGGTCACCGCAGAGCGTTTGGTCGAACTGGCGCGCGGAGCGGGCCTTGGGGATCGAATTGGGGTCCAGTTTGACGCCCGATAGGGAGCTGGTAGCGCTGGCGACGGTGCCCAACCAGCTCGAGGCCGAGTTGTGGCAGGGCGTGCTCGCCGAGCACGGGATCTTCGCCCTGCTCGACGCGGCGGGTGTGCAGTCGTACCTAGGCCTGACGACGCGGCCCGTGCGCATCATGGTGCGGCCGTGGCAGCGCGCCGAGGCCGAGGAGATCCTAGCGGCCTTGGCAGAGATCCCGGAGGACGAAGCAAGCCGATGACGACGGAGCAGGCGCCTCCTCTTACGATTAGTCCTCAGCGGACTGCGGGCGATCCAGGTGCCAGCGTCGAGCCTCCGGCGGGTCGGTGGCGGCCGTCGAGCGCGGCGGCGAAGCTCCTGGTCTGCGGCGTGCTCATCGCTAGCGCCCTGGTCTACCTCGTCTCGACGGCGATGAGCACGACGATGGTGTACTACGTCACCGCGCCCGAGCTCAAGTCCGGGACCGGCGCGGCGGCCCGCGACCAGGTGCGGCTGGCCGGCTGGGTCGTCGGCCCGAGCGTCGAGCGGCAGGGCAACAGCCTGCGCTTCGCGGTGACCGACCTGGTGAGCGGCGAGCAGGTCCTCGTGACCTACAAGGGCGTGGTGCCCGACATTTTCGGCGATGGCATCGAGGTCATCGTCGACGGGCGCTATGCCCGCGAGCGTGAGGTCTTCGAGGCCACGACGCTGCTCGCCAAGTGTCCCTCCAAGTTCGAGGGCCAGGAGCCGGCGGCCGCCGCGGCCCAGAGCTAGAGGAGGGCGGCGATTCACCTCTCTGGCCTCGGGCACGTCGCCCTGGCGGCGCTGCGCGGCCGCGGGCCGGTCGATGCGCTGGACGAGGAGCTAGAGCGCGAGATCGCAGCGCTGCGCCACCGGGTAGCGCGCTGCGCGACGTGCAGCGCGCCCCTGGCCGGTGGCCACTGCCCGCGCTGTGGCATCGCGCAACCGTCGCCCTCGTGAGCTATCGCGCTCCGTTGAGACGGATGAAGATGCAGCAGGTCACCGGCGCACCCCGGCGCAGCGCATGCTCCCCCTCTCCGCAAGCGGAGAGGGGGCTAGGGGATGAGGTAGCCTTTCCGTCGACGCTGCGGCGTGCGGCGAACGTGGCGCTCGCGCGCCACGCGGGGTCCTGGAGGGCACCGGCCGCACGTGTGCGCGCCGGCCTCGTCGCTCTGCTCGCGGCGCTGGCCTTCGCGCTGGCGACGCCGGCGCCGGCCTTGGCCGAGGGCGGCGCGCTGGCCGGGCAGGTCGTCGACGGCACCAACGACGAGCGCCCGCTGCCCGAGTGGCCGGTGCTCCTGCACCTCTTCGCCGGCTCGGAGTGGGTCGAGACGCGCCAGGCCCAGACCGACGCGCAGGGTCGCTTCCGCTTCGCCGACCTGCCGACCGATCCCGACCGCTCGTTCGTCGTCACGACGACGCGCGCCGACGTGCTCTACACCAGCGACGTGGTGCGGCTATCGGGCGGCGAGGGCGAGCGCTCGGTCACGGTCTTCACCTTCGAGCCGGTGGACAACGACGCCGACATCGTCCTGGAGAGCGTCAACCTCGCCGTCACCGAGATTGACGCGATCGAGCGCCTGGCGACGGTGATCGAGGTGCAGAACGTCGTCAACATCGGCAAGCGCACCTACATCGGCAGCCGCCGGCCCGACGGCAGCGTAGCCGGCACCATCGTCATGCGCCTGCCGCCGGGCGCGCGCGACTTCGACGTCGGCCCGGGCCTGCGCCCCGACAGCGTCGTGCCCACGCCGCGGGGCTTCGTCACGCTGACACCGGTGCTGCCCGGGCGGATGCAGGTCACCTTCGGCTACCGTATGCCGTATGAGGGCAGCGGACTGGGCTTCGACAAGTCGCTGCCCTTCCCGACGGAGGCGCTGCGCGTGCTCGCGCCGGTCGAATACGGGCTGAGCGCGCCGGGCCTCGAGCCGCAGGGCGAGGTGGCGCTGGGCAGCCAGCGCTACCGTCTGTTCGTCAGCGGCGGGCTGGCGCGCGACGCCTCGGTGCGGGTCGAGCTGGCCACGCTACCGGCGCCGCCGCTCATCCGGCCGCCCAAGCCGGACGAGCTAGCCCGTGTCGGCATCGCATTGGCCGTCCTAGCGGCGCTGGCGATCCCCTTCGCGTACGTGCGCCGGCGCCCGCGGGCGGCAGCCGCAGCCGTCGCGCCGGCCGACCTCCAGCGCGAGCGCGAGGAGCTGCTGCGCGCCATCGCGGCGCTGGACGACCGCTACGCCGCCGGCGGCATGCCGGCGGCCGACTACGAGCAAGAGCGCGCGGCGCACAAAGAGCGCCTGCTGGCCATCACCACTTGTCTGAATACGGCTCAGCGGCGGGAGGCGCATTCTGGCACCTGATGTCCCCTGGGCCATGGAGGCGCTGGGGCTGGGCCGCCGCTTTGGCACGCAGGTCGCGCTGCGCGACGTGACGCTGCGCGTCGGCTGGGGCGAGCGGGTCGCCGTCTTAGGGCCGAATGGCGCCGGCAAGAGTACGCTGCTGCGCATCCTCGGCACGCTGGCACCGCCGAGCAGCGGCGAGCTGCACATTGCCGGCCTGTCGCCACGGCACGACCGGGCGCGCATCCGCCGGCGGCTGGGCATCGTCGCCCACCAGACCTACCTGTTCGACGCGCTGACGGCGCTGGAGAACCTCCTGTTCTACGGTCAGCTCTACGATGTGCCGCGAGCGCGCCAGCGCGCCGCGGAGCTGCTGGAGCGGATGGGCCTAGCGGCGCGCGCCGACACTCGGGTGCGGCAGCTCTCGCGCGGCATGCAGCAGCGGCTGGCCCTGGCGCGGGCCTTGCTGCACGAGCCGGACATCCTGCTCCTCGACGAGCCGGACACCGGCCTCGACCAGGACGGCCAGGCCATCCTCGCTGCGGTCGTGCGCGAGCACGCTGACCGCACGGTGGTGCTCACGACGCACCACGTCGAGCGCGCCGTCGCGCTCTGCGACCGCGCGGTGGTGCTCGACCGCGGCCGCCTCGTGCGCGACAGCCGCGTCGACGACCGCGGCTCCGACGCCGTGCGCGCGCTGTCGCTGGTCGCCGCCGGAGGTGGGTGATGCGCCACGTCGCGGCGCTCGTCTGGAAGGATGTGCTGGTCGAGGCGCGGTCGCGCGAGCTGGTCGCCGGCACAGCGGTCTTTGCGCTGCTCGTGCTGCTGGTTTTCAGCTTCTCTTTCGATCTGCGCGGCCCGCAGGCGCAGGCGGCCGTGCCTGGTATGCTCTGGGTAACCGTGCTGTTCGCGGCGATGTTGGGGATGACCCGCACGTTCCAGAGCGAGCTGGAGAGCGGCGCGCTCGACGGCCTCCTCGCTAGCCCGGTGGATCGCGGGACGCTCTACTTGGGTAAGCTTGTAGCTAACCTGATCTTCGCCCTGGCGGTCGCGCTCCTGGTGCTGCTGGCGGCGGGACTCGTGTTCAACGCAGCCACGATCGGCGCAGGCCCGCTGGCGGTCGTCGCGCTTGGCACGGTGGGCATCGTCGCCGTCACCACGGTGCTCGCCGCGGCGACGGTGCGCAGCCGCGCGCGCGAGCTTCTGCTGCCACTGCTGGCCGTACCGCTGCTGGTGCCGGTGGTGATCGGCGGGGTCGAGGAGCTGGCCCTGGCGCTGGCCGTGGCGACGGAGACGGCGACCCGCCCGCCGTGGCCGGGCCTCCTGGCCGCTTTCGACGTCATCTTCGTCGCCGCGGGCTACCTGGTGTTCGAGTTCGTCATCGAGGAGTGATGGCTGCTATGTCACATCTCACCGCCCCGGCGTCGCAGCGCGCCGCTGAGGTGCGGGCGCGGCCGGCGCTCTTCGACTGGCTGGCCGTCGCCAGCGGACTGGCGATGTTGCTGGCGCTCTACCTGGCGCTCGGGTACGCGCCGACCGACCGCGTGCAGGGCGTGGCGCAGCGCATCTACTACGTCCACGTTCCCTTGGCGTGGATCGCCTATCTGGCCTTCGTCATCGTCGCCGCCGCCAGCGCGCTCTACCTCTGGCGGCGCGCCGAGCGGTGGGACTGCCTGGCCCGCGCCAGCGCCGAGGTCGGCGTCGTGTACACGACGCTCGTGCTGGTCACCGGCTCGCTCTGGGGCAAGCCGATCTGGGGCACGTGGTGGACCTGGGACGCGCGGCTGACGACGACCCTGGTTCTGTGGTTCATCTACGTCGGCTACCTGATGCTGCGTGCCTACACAGCCGACCTGCCGCAAGGCCCACGCTACGCTGCCGTGCTGGGCATTCTGGGCATCATCGATATCCCGATAGTCCACCAGTCAGTCGTCTGGTGGCGCGGGCTGCATCCAGAGGCCGTCGCGGCGCGGCTGAGCGGCCCGGCTATGCCGCCTGAGATGCAAGTTGCCCTAGTGGCCGGGCTGGTGGCCTTCACGCTGCTGTTCGCGCTCTTGCTCGTACAGCGTTATCGCGTCGAGGTCGCGCGCCGCACGATCGACGCGCTGCGCGCCGCCCATGGTGAGGAGTAGAGCGGCATGCAGCCTGGACA
>JACQUS010000308.1 GCA_016210125.1 Chloroflexota bacterium
CCCAAGACGGCGAAGGCCACGCCGAGGTAGAAGGGCTGCGGCCGCAGGCTCGTCGCCGCGGCGATGTAGCCGGCCGCCAGCGCCGCCAGGGAGACAGCCAGGTAGCCGGAGAACTCGTTCAGCCCCAGTGCCAGGCCGCGGCGGAACGGCCCGACGAGGTCGATCTTCATAATCACCGTCGTCGACCAGCAGAGACCTTGGTTGATGCCCAGCAGCACGTTGGCCAGCACCACCCACGACCAGTCGGGGGCGAGCATCACCAGCAGCGGCACCGGCAGGCCGGCCAGCCACCCGGCGACCAGGATGCCCTTGCGGCCGATGCGGTCGGAGAGCCGGCCGGCGAAAAGGTTGGCGAGCGCCTTCACCACGCCGAAGCTGATGATGAACGACAGGATGACGGACTTCGACGCCAGGCCGAAGTCCTGCTCGGCGATGAGCGGCAGGATCGAGCGCTCCAGCCCCACCATGCCGCCGACGAAAGCGTTGACCAGGACGAGGAGCGTGAACTGCTGCCAGTTAGCCCGTAGTCCGAGCCGCACCTCGGCCGTGGGTGGCACGCCGATGCCGCTAGCGCGTTTCATCGCCCTCGTCCCCTCGCTCATCCGCCGACACGCCCGCATCCACCGGGAGGCCGGCCTGCTGCCAGGCCTCGAATCCGCCCCACATCAGCGCGAGATCACGGTGACCCGCGCGCTCCAGCAGCGACAGCGCCGAGGCGCCCCGTGCCTCGTGGCCGCAATGGGCCACGATCTGTCGATCGCGCGCGAGGCTGCCGGCCTGCCCTACCAGGCGCCCGCCCTCGACGTGCTGCGCGTCAGGGACGTGCCCGGCAGCCCACTCGGCGTCCTGCCGCACGTCCAGGACCACCAGCGGCTCGCCGCGCCACAGCCGCGCGCGCACCTCCTCGACGGTCAGCACCGGCAGGCGCGCCACCGGCAGCCCGGCGCGCTCCCAGGCGGCCATCCCGCCCTCCAGGTAGCCGGGGAGGTCGTCGTAGCCGATGCGGATGAGCTGGCGCACGGCCTCGTCGTGCACCGCTGTCGTGTCGGACACCAGCACCACGGGCAGCCCGAAGGGCACGAGCCAGCCGACCCACGAGGCGAAGGCCGGCCGCAGCTCGACGTGGTAGACCCCGGGGATGTGGCCCTCCAGGTAGCGCGCCACGGGGCGCAGGTCGACCACCGCCTCGCCGCGCCGCAGGCGCTCGTGCACGGCGTCCGGCGACAACGGGGGCAGCTCGGGCACCCCGCCGAGCACCCGCGGCCCGTGGCGGTTGAGCGGGGCCATGTTGCGGTAGTAGGCAGGGTAGCTAGGCATCTGGCGCGCCAGGTGCAGGAAGTCGTCGAAGGTCTGCGCCCGCACGAACGGGTTGCCCAGCCGCTCCTGTCCGATCGTCGTGCTGCGCGCCGACCCGGGCGCCGCGGCGCAGAACGAGCCTGCGCCGTGCGTGGGGTAGACCGCTACATCGTCCGCGAGGCGCAGGATCTTCTCGTGCAGGCTGTAGTAGAGCTGCCGCGTCAGCCCAACCGTGTGCTCATGACCGAGCAGGTCGGTGCGCGACACCGCGCCGACGAGCAGGCTGCCGCCGCTGAAAAGCGCCGCCGGCTGGCCGGCCTCGGCCATGTCACGGGCGAGGAAGCTGACGTGCTCGGGCGTATGGCCCGGCGTCTCAAGAACCGACAGCTTTACGTCGCCGACGATGACCTCATCGGCGTGGCGCAGGCGGCGGTGCTCGAACTGGAGGCCCGCGGCGGCGCTGGCGCAGATCAGCGCGCCGGTGCGTGCCGCCAGCTCGCGGCTGCCGCTGATGAAGTCGTTGTGCACATGTGTCTCGAGGACATGGGTGACGCGCACCCCGGCCGCCGCCGCGGCCTCGACGTAGCGGTCCACGTCGCGCAGCGGGTCGATCAGCGCGCCCACGCCCGCGCGCTCCGCGATGACCAGATGGCAGGTGTTGCCCAGCCCCTCGTCGACAAACGGCCGAATCTGCACGATCCCCTCCCTCCTTTGTTCGCGACATGCGCCCTTGGGAGCGCTGGTTTAGGAGGCCAGCGCGCCCGACGCGATGGGGTAGCCGGCCGCGCGCCACTCGGGAAAGCCGTCGGTCAGGCGCCGTGCCCGGAAGCCGTGCTGGCGCAGCAGGCGGACGGCCTCGTCGGCGAAGACGCAGTACGGGCCGCGGCAGTAGGCCACGATCTCCCGATCGCGGGGCAGCTCGGCCAGCCGCCGCTCCAGCTCTGCGAGCGGAACGGAGCGCGCGCCAAGGATGTGCCCCTGGCGGTACTCCACTACGGGCCGCACGTCGACGACGGCCACGCGGCCCTCGCCAAGCCGACGGCGCAGCTCGTCTTTATCCACGGCTTCCAGCGCCTCGCGGTCGCCGAGATACGTCGCCACCAGACGCTCGATCTCGGCCAAGCGCACGCCGCCCAGGTCGCGCAGCCGGCGCCAGAGGTCGAAGACCCCCGGCGCAGCCAGGCGATAGATGACGTGCAGTCCGCGCTTGTCGGCGTCGACCAGCCGCGCGCGCCGCAGCACCTGGAGGTGCGCGGAGGCATTGGCGACGCTGAGCGCCGCCTCGCGCGCCAGGTCCTCCACACTGCGGTCCCCCTGCGCGAGCAGGTCCAGCAGCTCCAAGCGGTGTCCGTTTGCCAGAGCCTTGCCGATGGCGGCGAGCTCGCCGTAGAGGCGGTCTTTGAACGCGCGCTGGCCCATTGAAGCCCCCATGATCAATTACTCTATTGAATAGTATACCATAGACTTCGAACACGAGCATACGTCAGGAGCGGGCGGCCCGACGGAGGCATGGCACATCAGTTGGTTATGCGGCGCATGCACGGAGTCTAGAGCGGCGGCGGCTAGCCCTTGACACGGCCTATAATATATTATAGAGTGCCTTCACGGTGGCATCGCCGGCGAGCCTCCGGTCGCCGATCCGGCGGCCGCGTCCCGGACGCGGCCTGCCACCGCCTGAGCCAAGCCATCCGGCGCGGTGTCCGCGCGGCGTGCGAGCAGCACGATGCTGCCGCCGTCGCGGCGCTGGCGCAGTCGTGCCTGGCGGCGACTGCGGCCGGGTTCAGCGATCTCGCACGCGAGTGCCGCAACGTGCAGAGCGGAGAGAGGGCGTGCTCCACCGTGGAAACGTCGGCCTAGAGGTGCCGGCCGAGTCCGCCGGCCAGCCGAAGATCGTGATCAGCGGCGTCGCCAAGGTCTACGTCGACCCGCGAACCGGCGCCGAGGTCGAGGCGCTCTGCCCTGTCAACCTGAGCATCCGCGCCGGCGAGTTCGTCTGCATCGTCGGGCCCAGCGGCTGCGGCAAGACGACGCTGCTCAACTGCATCGCCGGCCTCGTCGCGCCGACCGCTGGCGAGATCCTGGTGGACGGGCGCCCGATCGGCGGCCCCGGGCGCAACCGCGGCATGGTCTTTCAGGAGTACGGCCTCTTCCCGTGGCTCACCGTCGAGGGCAATATTCAGTTCGGCCCCAAGATGCGCGGCACGCCGCTGCGTGAGCTGGTGGCAGTCTCCGCGCGCTACGCCAAGCTCGTCGGGCTCTCCGGCTGGGAGCACCGCTTCCCGTCGGAGCTCTCCGGCGGCATGAAGCAGCGTGTCGGCATCGCCCGCGCTCTGGCGAACCAGCCGGACGTCCTGCTGATGGACGAGCCCTTCGGGGCTCTCGACGCCATGACGCGCGACCGCATGCAAGACGAGCTGCTGGGCATTCTCCGCGCCGACCGCAAGACCTGCGTCTTCGTCACGCACAGCATCCCCGAGGCCGTCTTTCTGGCCGACCGCATCGTCGTCATGACCGCGCGCCCAGGGCGGATCAAAGGGCTCTTCGGGGTGCCGATCCCGCATCGCCGCGACCGCGCCTCGCCCGAGTTCGCTGCGCTCTATCGCACGGTCGATACGCTGCTGCGCGACGAGGCCGTGGAGGACCGGGCATGAGCGCCGGCGCGGCGCGCTGCGCCCGTTGCCGAGCGCCGGGCGGCCGCCCGGCGCTGCGGGGCCGCTCATGAGCGCCGAGACGACCGCGCCGGTGGCTCAGGCGGTCCCAAAGCCGCAGCGCACGCCCGCGGCGCGGCGCGGCCGGCGCGAGCGCACCATCGGCCTCGTCTCGGTGAGCACTGTGGTCGTCACCTGGTGGTTCGCCGCGCACTTCCAGCTCGTCAACACGCTGCTGCTGCCGGGGCCGGGCGAGATCGTCGCCGGAGCGGTCGGTCTCACCCTCTCGGGGCTGCTGCCCAGCTACATCGCCGTCAGCATGGGGCGCGTGCTCATCGGCTTCTGCATCGCCTTCGCCGTCGCCCTGCCGCTCGGCACGCTGATCGGCATGTCGTCCGCCGTGCGCGCGGCGGTCAACCCGCTGGTCGAGCTGGTGCGGCCCATCCCGCCCATAGCTATGATTCCACTGGCCATGCTGTGGCTGGGCATCGACGAGGCGTCCAAGTACTCGATCATCGCCTACGGCGCGTTCTTCCCCATCGTGCTGAGCACGGTCGCCGGCTACGCCGCTGTCGACCCCATCCACATCCGCGCTGCGCGCACGCTCGGCGCCAGCCGCTGGCAGATCTTCCGCTACGTGATCCTGATGTCGGCCTTCCCGAACATCATCGTCGGGGCACGCCTGGGCATGGGTATGGCCTTCATCGTCCTGGTGGCCTCGGAGCTGATCGCCGCCAGCTCGGGCCTCGGCTTCCTGATCATGGACGCCCGCTCGCAGTTCCGCACCGACTGGCTGTTCGTGGGCATGATCACGATGGGCCTGCTCGGCTTTCTGCTCAACCACGGTCTCATGGCGATCCAGCGGCGCGTTCTGCGCTGGCAGATCGGCTCCGAACAGGAGCTTCGCGTCTAGCCGTGCCGTCGGGCAGAGGAGGTATCGGGATGGCGCCTCGGTCGTGGTTCACGCAGGTGGTGGGAGCAGCCGCGCTCGTCGTCTTGGCCGCGTCGGTCGCTTGTAGTGGGCCGGCACCCGGCCAGACGCAGCAGGGGCCGCCGGCCGCGCAAGGCAACCTCGAGCTCACGAAGGTGGACATCGCCACCGCGCGCGATGCGCAGACGGCGACGCAGCTCATCATCGCCAACGCCAAGGGCCTCTTCAAGAAGCGCGGGCTGGACGAGGTGACCATCAAGTACTTCTCCAGCGGTGGCGAGCTGATCCAGGCCATGGCCGGCAAGAGCATTCACATGGGTACGCCCGGCGGCGTGCCGTCGAGCAACGCGCGCGCTGGCGGGGTGCCGATCAAGGTGCTGGCCCCGGTCTCCGACGTGACCGGCCCGCAGAAGCTCGTCGTGAAGCCGGGCATCAGCACGCCGCAGGACCTTTATGGCAAGAAGGTCGGCCTGCTGAAGGGTACGACGCCAGAGCTCTTCTTCCAGAGCGTCGTTCAGCGCTATGGGCTTGACGCCGGCCGGATCGAGGCGGTGAACCTCAATCCCGCCGAGATGGTGGCTGCCTTCACGCGTGGTGACGTGCAGGGGGTCTTCATCTGGCAGCCCCACGCGCTGAGGGTGCAGCGCGCCGGCGGGAAAGTGCTGCTGACTGGCACGACCTCGTTCATCTCGGGTCAGGAAGGGCCGCAGCGCCTCTTCGGCGACTATGCGGTGTTCATCGTCCTCGACGACTTCCTGGCCAAGAACCCGCGCACCATCCGCGCCATCCTCGCCGCGCTGGCGGACGCGACGGTCTTCGTGCAGACGAACTTCGACGAGTCGGCCGAGATCGTCGGCAAGGAGCTGAACATCGCGGTCGAGGACCTGAAGATCATCTTGACCGAGAACAAGTACACGATGATCGTCAACCAGCAGTTTGCCGACGACCTGAACAAGCTCGCTGACTTCCTGCACTCGCGCGGCGTGCTGAAGCAGCAGATCAAGATGTCCGACGCCATCGACCTCGGCCCCATGCGCGACGTGCGCCCTGAGTGGGTGACCCTAGCGCCGGCGAAGTAGCGCCGCTCGTCTTTCACGGGAATCAGCCTCTGACTGAGGACGGTGCGCGTTGAGCGTCATGGGCTCACAGTTGCGGCGGCTGCTGGCCGAGCAGCGTATCGTCGTGGCCCCGGGGGCCTACGACACGCTTTCCGCGCTGCTGGCCAAGAGCGCCGGATTCCCGGCGCTCTACCTGGGCGGCGCGTGGGTGGCCTGCGCGCTGCTCGGCGC
>JACQUS010000319.1 GCA_016210125.1 Chloroflexota bacterium
GAACGCCAGCGGGTCGGCGTCTGGCGGCGTGTCGAGCCCGCCGGCCAGGACGAGCTCTCCGGCGAGCGGCGCGCCGTGCTTCCAGTGCACCAGCTCGCGCTCGGCGGCGGTCTGGTAGACGACTAGCCGCGGCAGGTGGAAGACCGCGCGGAAAAGGTCCAGGTGGAACGGCGGCTCGTCGTGCGCCAGGGGGACGAGCACGGCCTTGTCGGGCACGAGCGGCAGGCCGAAGAAGGTCGGGAAGTAGAGATAGATGAAGAAAACGAAGAGATCGTAGTCGTGCCGGCCGCGGCGGATGGCGTCGAGCAGGTCGGGGCTGCACGGCCCCTGCTGCACCATCCAGGCCACCTCGTCGAGGATCGTACGCGGGCCGTGGAAGATGCGCTCGGTGAACGCGCGGAAATCGGCCGGATCGCGCGGGCGCGTCACCGGAAAGCGTCGCACGCGGACGCCGTTGATCGTCTCGTCGCCGGGCGAGTAGTGGTCGGCCCACGTCTCATACTCGAGGGCGCAGGTCGTCAGCACGTCTACGGCGCAGTGCTTCGCTAGGCGCTCGGCGATCTGGCGGCAGTGCAGCTCGCCACCGCCGATGACCTCGCGGCCGTAACGCGGGACGACGAAAGCCAGGCGCACCGCTCACCCGCGCTCGGCGCCGGGCGCACCTTCTAGGGCCGCCACGCGCACGCGCAGGTCGGCGACTGCGGCGCGCAGCTCGGCCAGGAGCTGCACCTCGCCCTCCAGCGCTGCGGCCTCGCCGTCAAGGTCGCGTACGAGGCGCTCCAGCCGCGTGGCCTGCGCGTTCAGCGCCGCGACGTTGGCGTTGAGCGCGCCGACGGCGACGACGAGCTGGCGCGTCGTGTCGAGCAGCGCCTCGTTGTAGCGCTGCTGCTTGCCGATGATGCCGTCGGTGTAGATGCGCACCTCGCGGTGGATCCAGCGCCGCACCTGCATCCAGAGAGGGCCGAGCCAGCGGCTCTGCCAGCCGAAGCGGTAGGTCACATCGAGGTCGCGGGCGACGCCGGCCGCCGCGGCTAGGGCGGCCTCGGCGTCGACAGGGACGAGCGGCGGCCGCGGCTCGCCGGCCGGCTGCGCGCTCACCGCTGGCTGGGCCGGCTGAGTCGCGGCACGCTCGCGGATCGTCGCCAGCAGGTGCTCGATATCGAGCGGTCGCTCGGTGCTCATCGTGCCCTATCTTTCCTGTCTTCGTCGCCGGCGGCGTGCTGCCCCGCCCCGACCCAAAAAGGTTCCCAGAGGTCGCCTGAGGCGACCTCTGGACTCCCCGCCCGCTCTGCTTCCCCTCTCCAGCCGCGCTGGAGAGAGGGCCGGGGGGTGAGGCCTATCCTCTTGCGGCGCAGCCGCGTTTCATGCGCCGCCGACGTGGCTGGGCGACGCCAGCGACTCCCCGGCATTCGTCTCGCTTCCGTCGACGAGTGCGTTGATGATCGCCGCGTAGCGGGCGGCGCAGCGGGCCAGATCGTGCTCGGCCGCGGCGTAGGCCACCGCGTGGCGCTCCAGCGCCGTGCGCAGGACGTCGTCGGCTGCCAGCCGCTCGAGGTAGGCGGCCAGCAGCGTTTCTTCGGCCGCCCCGGGGTCGACCTTCGCGCAGCAGCCATCGGGCAACTCTGCGAACCAGCCGACGTTCGAAACGATGCAGGCGCGCCCAAGCCCTAGCGCGCGCAAGACGCTCCCCGACGTCTCGCCGGCCGTCGGCCCGCGGAGCACGACGCAGATGTCAGCCGCTGCGAGGTAGGCGCCGAACACCGGCAGATCGACGCGTCCGGCGAAGCGCACGGTTTCCGGCGGCACGTCCGGTAGCGCGCTCGGATTGTACCAGGCCGGTGGCTCGCCGACGACGGTCAGCAGGGCGCGCGGGAAGCGGCGGCGCAGCGCGGCGAAGGCCGACAGCAGCACGGGCAGCCGCTTGGCCGGTGTGACCAGCCCAGGCGCCACGACGAGCGGCGCGGCGTCGGCCAGCCCGAGCGTGGCCTTGGCCGCCTGGCGCGTCGGCTCGTCGGCCGGCGCGACGCGCCCGTGGTGCGGCACCTGCCAGACGCGCGCCTCCGGCATCGCGGCGCGCACCGCCCGCGAGGCGTAGCGGCTGTGGACGACGACGCCCAGCGCGCTGTCGCCGACGCGGCGCAGCAGCGGCAGCTCGTAGGCCGGCAGCGCGCGCTCGCCGGCCAGCGCGGCGCGGGCCAGTGCCAGGCCGGCCGGGCCGTGCGCGTGGCGCACCTCGCGCAGGTAGGCGCCGGAACGGCCGGCGTCGAGCGTCATGGCCGCGAAAAGGTGATGCAGGACCGCGTCGTGCAGCACGACCAGCCCTGGGCGGATGCGCAGCGCCTCATACACCCAGGCGTGCAGCCGGTGATTGCCGAGGTGGTAGACGGCCAGGTCGTAGCGCGACCACAGCCCGTCCCAGCCGATGAAGGGCCGCACGGGCACGCCGGGCAGCGGCTCCACCGCCGCGTCGGGTGGCGCCAGGGCCTCCACGGCGACGTGCCGCGCCAGCGCCGGCAGCAGCTCGGCGCAGTAGTCGGCCACGCCCGACGGAGCCGGCGGGAGGGGCGAGAGGTGCGCTACTCGCATCGTCGCTCCACCCGTGCCACGGCCTCGCGCAGCGCGGCGACCTCGCGCAGCACCAGCGCTAGGTCGCGGTCGGTCTCGGCCAGGCGCTCGTCCAGCTCGGCCAGCCGCTCGACGACCGCGGCGTTGAAGGCGCTCTGCTGCGCGACGAGCGGCCGCACGTACCACGTCGTCGACACGTCGTTCCAGAGGCGCCGAAAGCCGGCGACCAGCCCGCCGACGAGCGGCAGGCGCGAGCGGAAGGCGTGCTCGCGCAGGTGCGCACGCTCCGCCAAAGGGTCTGGCGGCGGCCCGGGAGCGGCGGCGTCGGCCGCCGGCGGGCCGGGCGGCGGCTGCTCGCCGCGCGCCGCGTAGACCTGCTCGCGCAGCGCGGCCAGTTCCGCGGCCACGTCGACCTCATTGTGGGACATCGCAACACCTGTATCCCGGCGCAGGATGTTGACCACGTAGGCTTCGGCCAGCCCGGCGCGCTCGGCAGCGCTCAGCGGCTCGCGCAGGCGCACGCGCTCGGCGCTGAAGAAGTGGGGCAGCGCGGACTCGGCCTGCTTGAGCGCGAAGCGCACGCGTCCGCGATGGTAGCACGCATAGTAGCCGCGCGTCGCCTGGCCCAGGGTGGCGGCGCTGTAGTGTACGGCGACGACGCGCGGCTCGTACCAGACGCCATAGCCCAGCGCGCGGGCGCGGAAGCAGAGGTCGGTCTCCTCGAAGTAGGCCGGCGCAAAGCCCTCGTCGAAACCGCCGAGCTGCTCGAAGACCTGCCGACGCACGCCGAGCACCGCACCGTTGACGTACTCGACCTCCCGTGCCACGTCGTGCTGGGCGGCGGTCGGCCCTGGTGACCCGGCATCGCGCGCGCCGCGGCCATAGTGGTCGGCGAGGAAGAGCGGCCGGCGCAGCCAACCCCCGGCGTGCTGGATGGTCAGGCCGTCGGGCTCCAGCAGCTTCGCCCCGACGACGCCGGCCTCGGGCCGCGCGGCGAATGCCGCGCGCAGCGCCGCGCAGGCGTCTGGCCGCAGCTCGACGTCTTGATTGAGAAACAGCAGGATGTCGCCGCGGGCCAGCCGCGCGCCGAGGTTCATTCCAGGGGCGAAGCCGACGTTGCGTCCCAGCACGACCAGTCGTGCCCACGGCGCGGCCACGCGCACCAGCGCCGTGGTCTCGTCGAGGGAGCCGTTGTCGACCACCAGCGTCTCGTCGGGCGGGGCCGCCTGCGCCGCAATGCTTGCCAGGCAGCGCTGGACGTGCGCGCGGCCGTTCCAGGTCAGCACGATGGCGCTAAGGCTCACGAGCGCCGTCCGTGCAAGTGGCGCTGGACCCAGTTGAGCGCCCGCAGCACCCGCCCGCGCTCGACCGCCGCGAGTCGCCCGCGGAGGCGCTCGGCCTCCTCCGCGACGCGGCGCAGCTCTTCGACGGGCACGAGCGGCGTCGGCGCCGGCCCACGGGCGCGATCGGGGGTGCGGCGCGGCACGGCGACGAACGCCGCCAGCGGCGCGGCGACGCGCTCCCACGTCAGCCGGCGCTGCCAGAGCGCGAAGGCCGCCTGGCGCGTCGCCGCGGGCCACGCGTCGCGCAGCGCGGCGCGCAAAGCGTCGGCGAAGGCGGCCACGTCGCCGGGCGGCGCGGCGTGAGCGAGGCCGTCGGCCGCCAGCGCGTCGCCCAGCTCGTCGCCTGCTGAGAGGGCCATCGGCAGCGCGGCCCACACGTAGTCGAGCAGCCGCGTGCGCAGCGCGAACTGGGTCTCCAGGTGCGCCGGGTGCGCCGACACGCCGAGGTTGGCCTCCAGCAGGTAGTCGGCACGGCGCTCGTATGGCACCCAGCCCTCGTTGAAAAAGACGTGCTGGCCGAGCAGGCCCAGCTCCTCGGCCAGCCGGCAGGCGCGACGCGGCATAGCCATCGCCGGCAGGCGCGGGTTCGGATGGGACGTGCCCAGGAACACGAGCCTGAGGCGCGGCTCGTCGCGCACCAGCGCCGCAACGGCCCGGATGGGAGTGAGCGGATCGAGCCAGTCCCAGAGCCCGCCGGCCCACAGGGCGATCACGTCTTGCGGCCCGAGGCCTGGCAGCACGCCGCGCAGCGCCGGCCGCCGCCAGCGCGGCGGCTCGGCCGGCAGGCCGAAAGGGACGACGGCGAGCAGCCGCGCCGCCGATGGATCGCCGGCCAGCGTCGCCGCGTTCAGGCGGCCGAAGGCGGCGAGCATGCCGAGCCAGAGATGGCGCTGGCGCTCGTTGCCGCACAGGAAGAGGTCGCCGCAGCGTAGCAAGTGCGCGACCACGTGCCGTCCGTGCGCCAGCGCCGGCTCGTCGGCGCCTTGCGCGAGGTTTTCGAAGAGGTGCGTCGCGTAGAGCAGGTCGACGACGAGCGCGGCGTCCAGCTCGGCCAGGAACGGGTGGCGCCACAGCGTCTCGCCGCCGAGCAGGACCACGTCCGCGTGGCCGGCGTGCGCCGCCAGGCTGTCAGCCTCCAGCGGGGCGAGCGCGACGCCGGGCAGCGGGTCGTCGAACGGCGGCGGAGCGAGCAGCGTCACGCGCGCCGTCGCGGCGAGCGCGCCGGCCAGCTCGCGGCAGCGGATGCCCAGACCGGCGCGTGCCCCGCCGACGACGTCCTCGCAGACGACGAGGAGGTGGGTCATCGGACCTCATCCCCTTTCTCCCCCTCTCCACGAGCGCAGAGGGGGAGCGGAGACGAGCTCCGCGCACCGATGGGCTTCCGAAGCGCAGAGCACTGGCGAAAGCACGGCACCGCTCGATGGTGCTGGGCGCTGGAGGAGGAAACGAAACGGCCAGGAGGTGCTGTGCCCGTGGCATACTCGCGACGAACGAAGAGCGGGCGCGCCGCCGGGGGAGTGCAGAGGGGCTTCGCCCCTCTGCGTACCATCCCTGGAGGGGTGGGGCATGCCAGTCGCACGGGCTCTTTCGTGGACGGGGGTTGCCTGCCGACGAGGCTCGCCGGCCGCGGCAGGCAGCGCATGAACCGGTGCGACGGCCGGGGGAGCGGGTCAGTCATCGAGCGACGCCGGGCGATCACCGAGGTGGCTGCCGACGAAACGGACGAGCAGAACAGCTAGCGCTGCCAGCGCCAAGAGGTAGAGCAGCACGAGCCCGCCGTAGAGCGCCGGGAACGCCAGAGCGTCGCCGCGTGCCTCTGCCAGCCGGCGTGTGTATACGGCTAGCAGCTCCAGCGCACTAGGTCGGTAGTGCGGGCGGTAGACCAGCGCGCCATCCAGCATGGTGTCCGCGATGGCCATACGCCCGTGGCCAGGTAGCGGCCGGGCGCTCTGCCAGATGAGCAGCCCGTCGCGGAAGGCCACGTCCGGCGCCAGCAGGCGAAAGACGTAGCGCTCGCCGCGTGACGCCGGCATCTCCGTGAAGCGGAAGGGCAGCCAGTTGCGGCCGCCCGTCGCCGGGCGGGCGCTGGCGGCGCGCAAGAGCGCGCCAGCGTCGCCGTACAGCTCCAGGACCAGGTCCGGCCCGCCGCCGCTGGCCCAGCCGGCCGGCGGCTCGATCAGCAGGTCGACGCCGTGCAGACCCGAGTACGAGCCCTCGAAGTACTGTGCCAGCGGCCGACTGGCGCTGAGCGGCAGCGTGCCGGTCTGCGTCGGCGCTACGGTCGTGACGTCGCGGAGCTGCCAGCCGGCGAGGGTCGCCAGCGCGGCGAGCGCCAGCAGCAAGGCCGCGCCGACGAACCGCCAGCTCATACGCGTGTCCTCACGGGCGGACCTCGATCCGCGCCAGCCGCCATGCGTCGTCAGAGGTGCCGGGCACGCGCAGGCGCTCGAGCGTGCGGTAGCGATAGAAGCCGATGCGCAGCTCGTACGATCCGGCGGCATCCGGGGGCAGGGCCAGGCGGCGCACGTCGCGCACGATCTCGCCCGGCTGCCAGAGCGAGGTCGGCAGGCGTCCGGCCAGCGGGTGGCCGTCGGCCTGGTCGACCAGCCGGCCATCGGGCGCGACGAGGTGCAGAAACACTGGCAGGTCCTCGCCAACCGGCTGCGTGGCGCGCCAGTAGAGGATCGCCGGGAAGCTGCTGCCAGGCGGAAGCGGGCCGGCGGGTAAGAAATAGGATACCAGCTCTATCCGCTCGCCGAAGGTCGCGCCGACGCGCATGCCCGGCGTCTCCGCGCCGGCCGGCAGCAGGTCGTCGCCGCGGGCGACGACGAGCGTGCCGGCGACGAAGCGGCCGTCGGCCGTGGGCGCCGGCAGGTCGAGCCCATCGCCAGTGACGGCCACGCGCAGGCGATAGGCGCCGGTCCGCGCGTTGGCCGGGATCGCTACCAGCCAGCGCTGCTGCTGCCGCTCGCCGACGGAGGCGGTGACCCGCAGTGTGCTCTCCGCCAAGGCCTGGCCCTCGTCGTCGCGCAGCGCCAGCCGCAGCTCGTAGGTCCCGGCGCGCCGCGCCAGCGCCGTGAAGCCGATCGCCGCCTCGTCGGCCGGTGCCACCCGAGACGGGATGGCCCAGCCGAGCAGCGACAGCTCGTCGCCAAACAGCGCCTCGTCCACAGCCCGAGGTGGCGGCGCAGCCGAGCGCCCCGAAGCGCGGCGGATGAGCGCGCTAGGGTCGTCCCAGCCCAGGAGCAGCACGGTCGTGCGGCCGTCGGCGGCGAGCCGTGGGGCCACCGCGTAGGCCGGCCCGTCGCCGCGTCGCCACACGTCCCAGGCCACGGGCTCGACCGGGCGGCAGGCGCAGCCGGCGAGCAGTGCCGTCGCCCAGCGCGCGGCAGCTACGTCGCCGAGGTAAGCCACCGGACCGCGAGGTAGCGCGCGCTGCACGTGGTCGAGCAGCCGCAGCTCGTTTGGCCGCGGTCGGTCGAGAGCACCGGCGATGCTCGGCAGCCATCCGGCTGCGCTGCCGAGGGCAAGGGCCGTCAGCCCCAGTGCAGCCGCCGCCGGCCCGACGCGCTGCGGCCAGCGGCGTCCCAAGGGAAGCAGGATGGGGACGAGCCGCCGACCCAGCCGCGGCAGCGCGGCGATGGCGGCCACGGCGAGGAGTCCGGCGATACCGGGCACGTGGGTAGAAGCCGCGCTGCTCGCCAGGGCAAGGAGGCCGGCGGCGAGCGCCAGCGCGCCAGCGAGCACGGCACGGCGACGCGGGAGTGCCCACGCGGCCAGTGCGACGGCGGCGAGAGCCAAGGGCGGCGCGAGGAGCGCGGCCGCCACGCTCGCGGCGAGGAAGCGCAGTGACCAGCCCTCCGCGCCGGCGCGCAATCGGGTCGCCGAGAGCACCGCAACCGGCGCAGTGGCGAGCAGCAGCAGTGCCGCCAGGTCGGCACGGAGCGCGTAGGCTAGCGGCGAGACCCACGGCAGGGCCAACGCGGCGAGGGCAACCACCCGGCCGCCCAGACCGGGCCACGCGCCGGC
>JACQUS010000304.1 GCA_016210125.1 Chloroflexota bacterium
CTTTTCATGCATCGCTGGCGTCGCGCAGCGACATGGGCAACTCCCCTGAAATAGCCTGCGCAGCTACCCCACCCCGCCCCAAGAAAGATTCCCCCTTTGCAGCCCCGATGGACGCGGCCTACCGCGAGCACGGACGGTACGAGCCCTACCCGACCTCGCTCAGCGCCGGCTTTCGGCGCGGCGCGGGCAGGAGCGCTGCCCCGGTGGCCGCGGCGAGCAGCAGGCCGGCGGACAGGTAGAAGGCGCTCAGCAACCCGACACGATCGGCCAGCAGGCCGGCTACGACCGGCGAAAGACCCGACAGCACCGTGTTCAGCCCGAACATCAGGCCAACGGTCGTCCCGCCCATCGTCGCCGACGTGGCCTCCATAGCGAAGGCGAAGATGACCGGCCGAATGGAGAACAGCACCAGGCCGAGCGCCGCCAGGGCGACGGCAAAGGGCAGGCCGCGCTGCGCCAGCGCGAGCACTACGCACAGCACGCCGCTGAGCGCCAGGCTGCACATCATCATCGGCTTGCGGCCCAGCCGGTCGGAGAGCGAGCCGACGATCAGGCCGGAGACGAGCGCCGGGAGGGTGAGGAGGGCGACGTGGAAGCCGGCCGCGTCGGCCGCCAGGCCGAGCCCGCTGAGCAGGTAGAGCGGCAGGAAGGTCTGGATGACGTTCTGCGACATGGTTCGCAGGCTGGAGACGGCCGCTGTCGCCAGGAGCAGGCGGTTGGTCACCGTGGCCCGCAGACCGACCAAGTAGGCGCTCAGGTCGGGGCGGTGGCCGGCCGGGCGCGGCGGGTCGACGACCACCAGCCACACGACCAGCGCTAGTGCAAGCCCCGGCACCAGATTGAGGCGCAGGACCTCGCGCCATTCGAGGAAGACGAGCAGCGCGCCGATGGCCGCCGGCGCCAGCGCGTCGCCGAGATTGGCCCCGAACTCGTGCAGCGCCAGGGCGAAGCCTTTGCGTCCCGGCAGCCGCTCGACCAGTGTGGCCATGGCCGCCGGGTGCCAGGTGATGTTCCCGATGCCGATCAAGGCCACCGTCAATTGGAGGATAACGTAGTTGGGCGAGACGCTCACCAGCCCGTACATCGCCCCCGACCACGCGGCCGAGACGGCCATCACCAGCCGGCGCTTCCCCAGCCAGTCGACGAGGGCGCCAGAGGGAAGGTTGAAGATGGCCGACAGCACCGTGCGGTAGGCGACGAGCAGGCCGGCCTCGGTGTAGCTCAACGCATACTCGTTGGTGATGAAGGGCACCACGAGGAAAAAGCCGTTGACATACCAGTGCGTCACCCCGTGGCCGAGGGCGATGACTCCCGCCTCGACGTAGGGGCGGCTCAAACGCGGCACTCCGATCCTCGCCTCGCGGCCCACCGCCGCCAGCGCGGCGCGGCCGATCGGCCGACGGCCGGGCAGCGCCGGTGCAGCCACGCGCTTCGAGGCCGAAGTATAGCGCGGCGAGGCCGTCGCCGTCCTGCGCTATACTTCGGCTCAGCCGCGAACAGGAGGCGTGCGATGCGCGTCGGCTTCATCGGGCTGGGCAAGATGGGTCGCCCCATGGCCGGCAATGTGCTCAAGGCCGGCTTCGCCATGGCCGTGCACAACCGCAGCCGCGCGGCCGTGGACGCCCTCGTCGCCGCCGGCGCCCGGGCGGCCGCCTCGCCGGCCGCGGTCGCCACGGCGAGCGACGTGGTGCTGACCTGCCTGCCGACGCCCGACAGCGTCGAGGAGGTCTACCTCGGAGCCGCTGGCCTCATCCCGCACGCGCGCGCCGGCCACCTGCTCGTGGACCACAGCACGGTCGGGCCGGACCTCAGCCGCCGCCTGGCCGCCGCGGCCGGCGAGCGCGGGGCCGCCTTCCTCGACGCGCCGGTCTCCGGCGGCGTCGCCGGAGCCGAGGCGGGCACGCTGACGATCATGGTCGGTGGCGACGCCGCAGCGTTCGAGCGCGCCCTGCCCGTGCTCCAGACCATGGGCCAGCGCGTCCGCCACGTCGGCCCGAGCGGTCACGGCAGCATCGTCAAGCTCGTGAACCAGCTTCTTGTCGGCATTCACAGCGCGGCGGCCGCCGAGGCCATGCTGCTGGCGGCCAAGGCCGGCGCCGACCCCCGCGTCGTCCACGACGTGGTGAGCACGAGCTTCGGCGCCAGCACCATCTTCAACCGCAACGCACCCCTCTACGTCCAGCGCGACTTCGATCGCGGCACGAACATCAGTCTGCTGGCCAAAGACATGGGGCTGATCCTCGACCTGGCCCGCCAGCTCGGCCTGCGGTCGCTCCTCGCCTGTATCGCGGACCAGGTCCTAGCCGAGGCGCGCGCGGAAGGTCTCGCCGAGCGCGATATTGCCGCGCTGGTCCTGCCGCTGGAGCGCCTGGCCGGCGTCGAGATCGCCGCGCCGCCGGCCGACTGATGCATTGTTGCAGCCTTTCCCGCAACCGTAGACGCACGTTTGTAAGCCCCGCCGACTAGCATAGCGGCTACGGCGCGGCCGCACGGGCCGATCCGGTCGTGAGGGATGAGGCTATGAATATCCGCTTGAAGGCGTGCGCGCACTGTGGTGGTGACGTATTCATTGAGCGCGACATGGACGGGCAGTGGCTCGTCTGTCTCCAGTGTGGCCGGTCGAGTGCCCTCCCGAGCCCGCCGACCGAGAAGCGCACGCCCCAGTCCGCCGGGGTGGCCTAGCCGACGCCACGACGCGCCGGCGAGTCGGCGCACCTGCTCGCTGCGCGGGGCCGCGCGGCCGGCAGCGACTGCGGCTGGGCAGCCAGTCCGTCGGCTCGCCCGGCCCTCGCCCCCTCACCGCTCTCGTCTGAATCCGCGGCTTCCCGCGACGTCGCCCGAAACGCGCGCTCCCTCGTCCTGCCGCGCCGCATCTGCGGTGCGCCGCACCTCCATCCCCCTCTCCGCATGCGGAGAGGGGGAAGACTCGACTCTGGCGAGGGGAGGAAGTCTTCGACGTAGGGGCAGCGCTTGTCGCCGCCCGTTCCGGCAGGGGTTCGGGCGGGGACGAGCCCCGCCCCTACGGAACCTACAGGGGATAGGTATGCACGCTCTGGGCGCTCGAGGGTGAAGGCCTCGGCTCGGCGGGAGCTTCGCCCTCCCGGAAACGCCGGGCCGGGAGGGCGAAGCTCCCGCTGAGCCACCCCTCACCCGCCCCGGCATCCAGTGTAGGCAAGGAGGGTCCCGCCCCCACCGGGCCGCGAGCTGAGCGTACCTAGGTGAGCCATCCGCCTCTCCGCGCGCGGAGAGGCCGAACATTGCCGCAGCAGGCTTGCCCCGCACCACGACCGCAGCCGGCGGATCGCTGCGCGCGCAGCGCGTCTCCTCACGTACGGGTGGCGCGGCAGGTCCGCGCCACGGTCGACGCGAGCCTAGTGCTCACTGCTGCGCCTCGGGCTGCGACTCGCGCCCCTCGGGGGGCTTCCACGACCGCTCGTAGCGCGCTTGGATGAGCGCTTCGACGACGCGACGGTCGTAGCGCGTGCCAGCGTTGCGGCGCAGGTCGAACAGCACCATCCCCTCCTGCATCTGTGGGCTGAAGGGCCGGCGCGTGATCATGCCGTCATAGGCGTTGGCCACGGCGACGATGCGCGCGTGCAGGGGGATCTGCGTGCCACTCAGCCCGCGCGGAAAGCCGAGCCCGTCGAGCCGCTCATGATGGTAGAGCACGATCGGAAGCGCGCTCTCGAGCACGCTCACGTCGCGCAGGATGCGCGCGCCGATGAGCGGGTGCTGCTGGTAGAGCGTCGCAGTGAGCGTCGCCGTACTCCTGGTACGCGGCAGATGTGGCCGCCCGATGAAGCCGATGTCGTGGAGCAAGGCACCGAGGACGATCACCTCGCGGTCCTCCGACGTGGTGTCGAGGCGGCGGGCGATGGCGTCGGCGTAGCGCGCCACGCGCCGGCTATGGCGGTGGGTGTTGGGGTCGAGCTCCTCGAGGAGCGCCAAGAGCGCGCGCGTCGCGTCGGCGGTGCGCGTGGCGACCTCGCGCGCCTGCTCGCTGGCGACATGGTAGAGCTGGGCGACCTCTTCCGCGTAGATGGCGAGCTGGGCCTCGAACATCGCGGCCTCGGTCTTGAGCTGATCCAGGTCCAGCGCTTGGGCCTTGGCAGCGTCGTCCGGCTCTGGCTCGAGCTCGGCCAGGCGCAGCTCGAGGAAGCGCCGCCGGCGCTCCATCTCCTCGATCATGCGCTTCTGGACCTGAATCAGGCGCCGCGCGCTCACGGCGCTGCCAGCGCGGCCGCCCACACCCCCGCCGCCGGAGCGGGGTGAGCTAAACGGGGTCGTCACCGCCCGCACCCCCTGATCGGGTCTCTCACCGCCCCCATTCTACGTCCCGCGACTCCGCAGCGCGCACGGCGCTTGCGCGCCCGCCCGCGTCTCAGCTATCCTATACGAAGTATTCCTGCTCGTCGTGGTCCGGCAGGAGGATGGATGGTCCGGCGGTCGCTGAAGGTGCTCCACACGGCGGACGTGCACCTCGGCTGGGATGGCAACCCCGATCTCGTGCGGCGCGGCCTCATCGCAGCGGTCGACACGGCGCTTGACGAACAGGTGGACCTCGTCCTCCTCGCTGGCGATCTCTTCGACAGCAACCGCCAGAGCAGCACGACGGTCGACTTCGCGCTGGCGCAGCTCGCGCGCCTGACGATGCCTCTGGTGATGATTCCCGGCAACCACGATGCCTACGACGCGACCTCGATCTATCGCAAGATCGACGTCGAGCAGGCCGGCGCGCACGTGCGCCTGCTCCGCGAGCCCGACGGCGAGATGCTCCACCTGCCCGAGCTCAGCGTGGTCCTCTGGGGTCGCGCGCTGGTCGACCATTACCACGGCTATCGCCCGCTCGAGGGCCTGCCCGAGCGCAGCAACGGCGATTGGCACATCGCCCTGGCACACGGCCACTACGTCCCGCCCGGCGAGCCGCCGGAGCGCTCGTCGCCGATCCGCGCCGAGGAGATCGCCTGCTGCCACTGGGACTACCTGGCCTTCGGCCACTGGCACCCCTTCACCGACGTTTCGCAGGGGCCGGTGCCCGCCGTTTACTCGGGCTCGCCGGCGCGGATGGCCTTCGAGATGGGCGCCGGCCACGTCGCCCTCGTCTACCTCGACCCCAAGCTCGGCGTGCGCGTCGAGCCGCGCAAGCTGGAGCTGCCCGAGCGCGCCTAGCGCGCGCCTCCGCCTTTCGACGGAGACGCGATGCCCGCCGAAGGTTGCCCCCGGCCGAGGACCTTTGCCCGACGTGTAGGCCCCGGTCTGGCGCTACACTCGGACGACTGCGTCCGGAGGCCAAGTCGTCCGCGTCAGCGACGCCGGGAGTGACCAGCTATGAAAGGATTCTTGCGAAGCTGCCCGCGTTGCGGCGGCGACGTGTTCGCTGAGTACGATCCCTTCGCCGGGCCACTGTTGGTCTGCCTTCAGTGCGGCCACCTGCTCACGCACGCCGAGGAGGAGGCCCTACGCGCGCGGGCGGCGCTGCGCCGCAGCGCCGCCGCCTAGCCGTGCACTTGACCGCGCGCCGCGTGCCTGGGAGCATGCAGCCAAGAGGTGGGGGCATGCGCTTCTGTCCAGAGTGCGGTGGGCCGGCCGAGCTGCGGTCCATCGGCGGGCGGGACCGGCCCGTATGCACGCGCTGTACCTTTGTGCATTTCAGTCGCCACAATGTCGGCGTCGGCGGCGTCGTGCGCCGCCACGGGCGCGTGCTGCTCGTGCGCCGCGCGCAGGAGCCCGGGCGCGGGCGCTGGACCATTCCGGGCGGCTTCGTCGAGACCGACGAGCCGTTCGATCAGGCCGTCGAGCGCGAGGTGGCCGAGGAGACGGGCATCGAGGCGCGTGTCGTCGGCGTGCTCGGCGTGCGCCACCGGGTCACACCCGACGGCAGCGACCTCTACGTCGTCTTCCGGCTCCAGCCGGTCGATCGCCTCGTCGAGCCCCACGCTGACAGCGGCGAGGTAGACGCCGCCGGCTTCTACACCTACGATGAGATGCGCTCCCTGCCCAATCTCGCCGAGTTCACGCGGCAGATCGTCCGCGTCGCCCTCGCAGGGCGGCAGCCGTTCGCGCCGGTCGACGTGCCGGGCTTCTCCGGCCCCGGCTGGACGTTCTACGCCGCGCAGCCGCGCGGGGTGTAAGCCGGCGGACTGGCGCCTAAACCTCGGCCATATCCGACCAGGCCGACGGCTCGGGGATGGGCTGCTGCTCGGCCCGCAGCCCGTCGATGTGGAAAGCGATGGCCTCTCTAATGCTGCGCTCGATTTCGTTACGGGTGCGACCGGTGGCCACGCACCCGGGCAGGTCCGGTACGTAGGCCGAATAGATGTTCGCTGTGCGCTCGTAGACGACGACGTATTTCACTTGCGCTCCTCCTCTGCGCTCCTCCTCTGCGCTCCTCCTCTTTGAGGCCCGCCTCGTTGAGCCCGGCGGCAGGATGCGCTTACTCTCGGCTGCGAACACACCGCCGGGCGACTACCCCACCCCACTCAAATGAGGAATCCGAAGGGGGCTTCGCCCCCGTCGGATTCCTCGTGTCATGGCGCGGTCGTCGTCCCGGAGACGCAATGACAAACCCCGACGAGCGTGACGGAGGCGTCCCGCACGTGCCGAGCACGCCGCGCGATCGACGCCTTCGCCGAGCCCCAACGAGCATGTATGATACAAGCGCACGGCAGACGCAGCCGAGAGGACGCCCGAGAGGACGCTGTTGAGCCTCCTACGTGACCTCGTCCAGTGGGTGCTGGCCTGGGCGCAGACGCCCTGGAGCGACCTGGCGCTCGTTGTGCTGGCCGTCGCCGAGTCGTCCTTCTTTCCGGTGCCGCCGGATGCGCTGCTCATCACGCTGGCGCTGGCGCGACCGCAGCACGCCTTTTGGCTGGCGGCACTGTGCACCGTCGCTTCGGTCCTCGGCGGCCTACTCGGCTACCTCATCGGCCGGGTCGGCGGGCGCCCGGTCGCTATCCGCCTCTTCGGCCAGGCCCGCGTCGCCATGGCCGAGGCCCTATACAAGCGTTACGATACGTGGGCCGTCTTCATCGCCGGCTTCACGCCGATTCCCTACAAGGTCTTCACCATCGCCGCCGGCGTCTGCGCGCTCGACGTGCGCCGCTTCGCGCTGGCATCGCTGCTGGGCCGCGGCGGCCGCTTCTTCCTCGTCGCCGCGGTCGTCTTCGTCTTCGGCGACCCCATCCGCGACTTCCTGGAGAGGTATCTGGAGCTGGCCGCGGCCATCCTCGGCGCGCTGATCGTCGCCGGCTTCGCCGCGCTGCACCTGCTGCAGCGCAGGCAGCGCCGGGCGCCGGCCTCGCCAGCCCTCGGCGACCGCGGCCACCGGGGTTGAGCTCAATGCAGTCCGCCTACCGCCAGCTCCCGAGCGTCGACCGCCTGCTCCAGACCCCCCACCTGCGTGCCCTGGCCGACGGCCCGGCGCACGACACGCTGGCCGACCTGGCGCGCGAGGCCCTCGACGCCGCGCGCCAGGCCATCGGCCGCGGCGAGCCACCGCCGACCTTCGACGCCCTCGCTGCCGCCGTCGAGGCGCGCGCGCTGCGTCTCTGGCGGCCGACGCTGGCCGAGGTCATCAACGCCACCGGTGTCATCATCCACACCAACCTCGGCCGCGCGCTGCTCTCGGACGCGGCTATCGCCGCGGCTAGCGCCGCCGCGGCCAGCTACTCGGACCTGGAGCTCGATCTCGCCTCGGGCGAGCGCGGCTCACGCCACGTACACCTTGAGGAGCTGCTGGTGCGCCTCACGGCCGCCGAGGCCGGTCTGGCGGTCAACAACAACGCCTCGGCCATGCTGCTGGCGCTCACCGCGCTGGCCCACGGGCGCGAGGTCATCGTCTCGCGCGGGCAGGCGGTCGAGATCGGCGGCGGCTTCCGCATCCCCGACGTGCTGCGCCAGAGCGGGGCCACGCTGGTCGAGGTGGGCACGACCAACCGCACCTATCTGCACGATTACGAGGAGGCCATCACGCCGAACACGGCGGCCCTGCTGCGCGTACACTCGTCGAACTTTCGCGTCGTCGGCTTCGTGCACGAGGTCAGCATGGCCGACCTCGCGACGCTGGGCCGCGAGCGCGGCGTCGCGGTCGTTGACGACCTCGGCAGCGGCGCGCTGCTCGACACGGCGGCCTATGGCCTGGTGCACGAGCCCATGCCGCAGGAGAGCGTCGCCGCCGGGGCCGGGCTGGTCTGCTTCAGCGGCGACAAGCTGCTCGGCGGGCCGCAGGCCGGGATCGTCGTCGGCCAGCGCGTGCTCGTCGAGCGACTGAAGCGCCACCCGCTGGCCCGCGCCGTGCGCCTCGACAAGATGACCATCGCCGCGCTGCGGGCCACGCTGCTGCACTACCTGCGCGGCGAGGCGACGGCGCACGTCCCCGTCTGGCAGATGATGGCCGCCACGGCCGACGCGCTACGCCGCCGCGCCCGCCGCTGGGCGCGGTCGGTGTCCGCCGGTGGCTGGCCGGCGCAAGTGGTCGCCGGGCGCTCGGCCGTCGGCGGCGGCTCGCTGCCTGGCGAAACGCTGCCGACTTGGCTGCTCGCGCTGCCGGCGTCGGAGCGCCTGCGGCCGAGCGCCGTCGCCGCGCGCCTGCGCGCCGGCAGCCCGGCGGTCGTCGCGCGCATCGAGCACGACGCGCTGCTGTTCGATCCGCGCACCGTGCTCCCGCGGCAGGACCCCGCGCTGCTGGCTCGCCTAGGCGAGGCGCTCGACGGCGCGGCGTGATCGGCTGCCTGCTGCGCTACCTGCTCTACGTCTTCGTCCTGCCCTTCCTCTTCGCGCTGGTCTTCTTCAACCTGGCGACGCTCTCGTTCCATCGCCTGGGGCTGAGCGCCGAGGCTGCCGTGGCGCTCTTCTTCGCCGCGCTCCTCGGCAGCCTGCTCAACATCCCGGTCTACCGCCAGCGCGTCGTCGTCGCCCCGGCTCGCCGCCTCGTGTGGGCCTGGCTCTACGTCTACTATCGGCCGCCCGTCGTTGCCGACACGATCATCGCCGTGAACGTCGGCGGGGCGCTCGTGCCCGTGCTCGTCTCGCTCTACTTGCTAGCGCGCGTGCCGCCGCTGCCCACGCTGGCGGCCTTCGGCGTCGTCACCGCGGCGACGCACCTGCTGGCGCGGCCCGTCCCAGGGCAGGGGATCCTCCTGCCGGCGCTGGCGCCACCGCTGGTGTCCGCGCTGGCCGCCCTAGCCCTCGTCGGGCCCGGCTCCGGCGCCGTCGCCTACATCGCCGGGACGCTGGGCACCCTGGCGGGAGCCGACCTACTGAACCTTCGCCACCTGCACCGCCTCGGCGGGACCCTGGTCAGCATCGGCGGCGCCGGCGTGTTCGACGGCGTCTTTCTGGTGGGCGTGGTCGCCGCCCTCCTCGCCTGAGGACGGCCTCGCCCGTTCATCACCCGGGCCAGGCGCCAAGCGTCACTCCTCCTCGCCGCATGCGGAGAGGAGGACGGGGGGGAGGCACGACTTCGCCTAGCGTCACACATCCAGCCAGAGGCGCAGGAGCGCGGCGACGCTCCAGGCCTGGGCGATGGCCCCGCCCGCCTCGTGCGGCGGGTCGCCGCAGAACAGCTCGCTCACCGAGCCCAGCCCGCCCTCGCCTAGATGGCCAGCCAGCCGCGCCAGAAGCGGCCGCGCCAGCCAGCCCGAGCCGTAGACGCGGCGCGCCGCCACGGCGTACGGCTCAAGCAGCCAGGGCCAGACCGTCCCCTGGTGGTAGGCGCCGTCGCGCGTCGGGACGTCGCCGCCGTAGCGCCCGCGGTAGGCCGGGTGCTCCGGCGTCAGCGTGCGCAGGCCGTAGGGCGTCAGCAGCGCGCGCTCCACGGCGGCAAGCATAGCCGCGGCGCGCTCGCCGTCGAGCAGCGGGTGGGTGAGCGAGAGCGCCAGGAGCTGATTCGGCCGCAGGCTGGCGTCGTCGCCGCTCTCGCCGTCGACGACGTCGAAGCAGTAGCCGCCGTGGGCGTACCAGAAGCGCTCGGCGAAGGCCAGGCGGCAGCGCTCCGCGACCTCGGAGAGGTCGGCGCAGGCTTGGCCGCGCGCCAGCCGCCAGCCGACGACCAGGCGCAGCGCGTTGTACCACAGCGCCTGCAGCTCGACCGGCTTGCCGCGGCGGGGCGTCACCACCCACTCACCGACGCGGGCGTCCATCCAGGTCAGCGCGAGGCCGGGCGCGCCGGCCGCGAGCAGCCCATCGGCCGCTACTCCGATTCCGTGGCCGGGGCCACGACGATACCAGGCGACGATGTCGCTCAGCGTCGGCAGCAGCGAATCAACCAGCGCCGTGTCGCCCGTGGTGCGCTCATACTGTGCCAGCGCCTCCGCGAGCCAGAGGGCGCTATCGGCCGCCGTGTAGACCGGCGCGCCGTCGTCAGCGACGTAGTTGGGCAGCAGCCCGCGCTCCATACGCCGCGCGTAGCCCAGCAGCATTTCGCGCGCCTCGTTCCAGCGGCCGGTCGTCAGGCAGAGGCCCGGCAGGGCAATGAGCGTGTCGCGCCCCCACGAACCGAACCAGGGGTAGCCGGCGATGATGCCGTTGGCGCGCCGGTCGGGCTCGCCGACGAGGAACTGGTCGGCGGCCAGCGTCAGGCGCCGCACGACGGCGCCCGCTCCCGCGCCGAGCCGCTCGACAAGCGCCACCTGGCGCTGCCAGGCGCGCGCCAGCGCAGCGTCCGGCTCGTGGTCGGGCGCCGTCGGCCCGGCGCTGGCCACCAGCGTCACGCTCTGCCCCGGCGCGAGGGTGACTACGAAGCGCCCCGGTGTATAGAGGTCCTCCTCGGCGTCGAGCCCCCGCGCGCGCTCGACGCGGTGTAGGAAGCGCCAATACCAGAAGCACTCCTCGACGAAGCGCCCGCCGGCCAGCCGCAGGGCCAGCGGCGTGCCCGTGGGGAGCATGCGCACGACGCAGCGGTCTCCATCGACCTTCAGCGCCGCGTGCCACTGCGCGTCGCCGCGGGTGTGGTGGTGGTGGTCGCGGTGGGCGACGAAGACCTGCAGTGTCAGCTCGACAGGGCGGTCGCCTTCGCCGAGGCGGTAGCGCACGTAGGTGACGTTCGCGCCGTGCTCCATCCAGACGAGCTTCTCCAGCTCGCAGCCCGCCCACCGGTAACGCCAGCGCGGCAGCGCACCGACCAGATCGAAGGCCGCGAGCCAGCGGTGGCCATCCGGCGCGATGGTGCCGTCGTGGAACTCGGCCGCCGCCAGGCTCACGCGCGCATCGCCCACCGCCAGGTCCTCGTGGACACGCGCCAGGAGCAGCGTCCGCCGCGCCGGCGGCAGCGCGGCGACGAGCAGACCGTGGTAGCGGCGGGTGTCTAGGCCAAGCACGGTGCCGGACGCGTAGCCGCCGAGGCCGTTGGTGACCAGCCACTCGTGCTGCACGGCAAGCGCGAGATCGCGCAGCGCGCCCTCAGCCAGGCGCACTGGCTGCGCCGTGGCGAGCGCAGGCGGGGCCTCGGTCATCGTGGCCACCGGAGTGCGGCCCGGTGGCGTCTCGCTGCACCCGCTGGGCCCATATACTGCCGTACCTCGAACAGACCGCGCCGCATGTCGCGCCTATTGTACAGGGTCGGGTGCCCGCGCGCCCTACCGCGATGGTCGGCCAGCAACGTTGCCGCGATCGTTGCCGATGGTTGCGCATCGGTAAACGGCGCTGGGACGAACCTGTCTTGTCGCGATCGACGTGCCCCCTTCCCGGACCGTGCTATACTAGCCCTGTAAGCGGAAGTGGCTCAGGGGTAGAGCGTCTCCTTGCCAAGGAGAAGGTCGCGGGTTCAAATCCCGTCTTCCGCTCCCACGGCTCGTAGCGGAGAGCGCCGTGTTCTGCTAGGCTCTCTATTAGGCTCTCTATGACGAGGCGAACCGCGATAGGCCGCTGCGGCGCCGGTACAGCGGGCTGCCGGGCGGCCGACCACTCCTCGACAGAGGCAAACCCGTTGTGAAGATCGCGAGCGAGACGACGCCGAATAGCCGTGTCGTGCTGAACATCGAGGTAGACCAAGACACCGTCGATCGCGGGCTCCATCGCGCCTACCAGCGATTTGCCAACCGCCTGCGCATCCCCGGCTTCCGCCCAGGCAAGGCCCCGCGCGCCGTCGTCGAGCGCCACGTCGGCCGCGCGGCGCTCATGCAGGAGGCCGTCGACCTGCTGCTGCCCGACGTCTTCCGCCGCGCCGTCGAAGAGACGGGCATCAAGCCCGTGGCGCAGCCGCACTTCGATCTCGTCCAGCTCGAGCCGCTGACGTTGAAGGCGACCGTCGACGTGGAGCCGACGGTCGCGCTGGGCGACTATCGCTCCGTGCGCGTCGAGCGGCCGACCGTCGAGGTGAGCGAGGCCGATGTCGACGCGGCTGTCGCGGACCTGCGCCAGAAGCACGCCACCTACGCGCCCGTCGAGCGCCCCGTCGAAGTCGGCGACGTGGCCATGATCGACGCGCGTCTCGCTGCCGGGGAGCGCTCGCTGTTCGATCGCCGCGACGTCGAGTACCGCGTCGACCCCGCGGTGGAGCAGCCGCTGCCCGGCTTCGCCGTGCAGCTCGTCGGCATGAGCGCGGGCGCGTCGCGCGAGTTCGACCTCGACGTCCCGGCGGACGACGAGCGGAGCGACCTCGCCGGGCAGACCGTCCGCTGTGCCGTGACGGTGCGCGAGGTCAAGGAAGTCCAGCTCCCGCCGCTCGAAGACGGTCTGGCAGCGCTGCACGGGGACGGCGAGCTCACGACGCTGGCCGAGCTGCGGGACCACCTCGCGCAGAGCATCCGCGCGCAGCGCGAGCGCGAGGCGGCCGAGCAATACGAGGAGACGGCCGTCGCCCGCGCAGTCGAGCAGGCACGCGTCGAGGTACCGGAAAGCCTGGTGGAGAGGGACGTCGACCGCATGCTGGAGCGCTTGGCGGCGCGCTTTAGCGGCCAGCCGCTGGCTCGCCAGCAGTTCGCGCAGACGCTCCAGCAGCGCGGCGAGGAGTTGCGCGCGCAGCTTCGCCCCGATGCCGAGCGCACGCTCACGACCGAGCTGGTGCTGGATAGCGTGGCCACCGCCGAAGGCCTTGAGGTCACGGCGGACGAGATCGCCGCCGAGATCGAGCGCATGGCGCAGAGTGCCGACGAGCAGGGCGACCAGATTCGCGAGGTGGCCAGCCGGCCAAGCGCCCAGGAGAGCATCGGCCGGGCGCTCCGGCGGCGCAAGGCACGCCAGCGGCTGGTCGAGATCGCCGGCGGCGCGCCAGCCCTGGCCGCCACGATGCTCGTGGCGGCCGAAGCTACAGGAGAGGGCCGTGAGTGACCTGCACCTGCCCCGCAACCTCGTGCCGATGGTCATCGAGACGACCGGGCGCACCGAGCGCGCGTTCGACATCTACTCGCTGCTGCTCAAGGAGCGCATCATCTTTCTGGGCACGCCGATCGACGACCACGTCGCCAACCTGATCGTCGCCCAGCTCCTCTACCTCGACCGCGAGGACCCCGAGCGCGAGATCTCGATCTACATCAACTCGCCCGGTGGCATGGTGTACCCCGGCCTGGCGATCTACGACACCATGCAATTGGTTCGCGCGCCCGTGTCGAGTATTTGTATGGGTATGGCGATGAGTATGGCGACGATCATCTTGGCCGGCGGGGCCAAGGGCAAGCGCTACGCGCTGCCCAGCTCGACGATCCTCATCCACCAGCCGCTGGGCGGCGTCCGCGGGCAGGCCGTCGAGCTGGAGATCGAGGCGCGCGAGGCCCTGCGCATTCGCAAGCTGCTCAACGACATCCTGGTCACCCACACCGGGCAGCCCGAGGAGCGCATCATCCGCGACACCGACCGCAACTTCTATATGAACGCCGAGCAGGCACGCGAGTACGGCATCGTGGACGAGATCCTGCTGCCGCACGGCGCGAGCGCGCTGGGCAAGGACGGGGCCAAGGAGCGCGCCGCAAGCTAGAGGGCCTCCACCGGGGGGTGCCCGAAATAGGAGGTACCCGAAGGCTCGCCTCCGGGGGACAGCAGCAAGCCAGGCGCAGTCGATGGGCGACACGAGGACCGCGGACGGGAGGAGCAAGCGATGGCGAGTGGCCGCGGCTCAAAGGTGCAGTACCACTGCTCCTTCTGCGGAAAGAGCCAGGACCAGGTCAAGCGACTCATCGCCGGACCCGGGGCTGTCTACATCTGCGACGAGTGCGTCGAGCTGTGCCGCGAGATCATCGACGAGGAGCAGGCCACCCCGACGCCGCGGCGGCGCGTCGCTCCCGGCAAAATCCCCACGCCGAAGCGCATCTGCGAGCTGCTGGACGAGTACGTCATCGGCCAGGAGCGGGCCAAGAAGGTCCTGGCCGTCGCCGTCTACAACCA
>JACQUS010000309.1 GCA_016210125.1 Chloroflexota bacterium
CTCCTCGGCATGAAGCCGCTGGAGGACGAGTACAAGGTCATGGGTATGGCGCCGTATGCCGACCCCAAGCGCGGCGGCGCGGTGCGCGACATCCTGCGCGGCTACGTCCGCCTGACGGAAGATGGTCTGTCGACGCTCAACGTCTCGCGCTCGTGGGGCGCCACCATGGTGGCCAAGCTGGCGCACGACCTGCGCGGCCAGCGCTTCGACTGGATCGCCCGCGGCGTGCAGGTGCACTTCGAGGAGGTGATGCTCGGCCTCGTCCTCGGCTGGGTGCGCCAGACGGGCGTGCGCAGCGTCGTCCTCGGCGGCGGGGCGTTCATGAATGTGAAGCTCAACATGCTGCTCGCGCAGCACGAGGAGATCGAGGACCTCTATGTGCTGCCGAGCTGCGGCGACGAGAGCATCGCCCTCGGCGCCGCCTACCTGGCCAACGAGGCCGCCGCGCCGGGCACGTCGCAGCCGCTCGGACCGCTCTACCTTGGCCCGGAGAGCGCTGAGGCCGAGGTGCAGGCGGCGCTGGCCCGCTACGGCGGCCAGGTGGCCTACCGCCGCTGCCAGGACATCGAGCGCACCGTCGCCGAGCTGCTGGCCGAGCACAGGATCGTCGCGCGCTGCCGCGGGCGTATGGAGTGGGGCGCGCGGGCCTTGGGCAACCGCTCGATCCTGGCCAACCCGACGCGCACGACGGCCATCCATCGCATCAACCGGGCTATCAAGATGCGCGACTTCTGGATGCCCTTCTGCCCGTCGATCCTCGACGCCCACGCTCCGGACTACCTGCTCAACCCGCGCTGCGCGCCGGCGCCGTATATGATCCTGGCCTTCGACTCGACGCCGCTGGCGCACGAGCACCTGCCGGCGGCCCTCCACCCCTTTGACCAGACCTGCCGCCCGCAGGTCGTCACCGAGGGCCTCAACCCACGCTTCCACGCGCTGCTCCGCCACTTCCAGCAGCTCACCGGGGTCGGCGGCGTGCTGAACACGAGCTTCAACCTGCACGGCGAGCCGATCGTCGCCACCGCCGAGGACGGCCTCTATACCCTCGTACATTCGGACCTCGACTACCTGGCGCTGGAAGACTACCTCGTCTGGCGCGCACGGTAGGGTCGGCTCTGCGGCGTTCGGACCACCTCCAAGGCAGGCGCGCGCGTCGGCGGGCGGCGCTCCAGGGGCGGACCGTGGCGCTCGCGCGCAGGCGCGCATCCAGAGGGGTGTGCTACCATAGCAGCCGGCGCGCCCGTCTGCGCACCCTGCGCCTCGGCGAGGGGCAGGCGCCGGCGTGCTGGCGAGGAGTCTCGGCGAGGAGTCTCAATGAAGGACAAGTCCGCGTGGCGCACCTTACGCAAGTTCTTCCGCGACGAGGCCTACCTGAGCCTCGGCGAGGTGCCGGGTCACAGCCTGGGCATGCGCGAGAAGGGTCCCGAGACCGAGGCGCTCATCGAGAGCGGCCACCTGGAGAAGGTTGGCGAGACGCCGGTCTACATCAACGGCCCGACGCAGGGGGTCGTCGTCAAGAACGCCCTCAAGGTCATCGGCGTCGTCGCCGCTGGCGCCGCCATCACCCTGGGCGCCTACGGCGCGACGCGGCGCATCCGCAAGAGCCGCAAGGGCAAGCAAGCCAAGCAGGACGCGAGCGGCTAGCGCTCTGCGCCCTCGCGCACCAGACCCACGGCCACGGCCGCCAGCATAAGCGCGCCGACCATCGCTAGCCAGGCCGCGCCGTAGCCGGCCTGGTCGGCCAGCCAGCCGAACGCCGGCGCCCCACCCACGAAGCCGGCGTAGCCCAACGTCAGGTTGAAGCCGACGGCGCCCGCCACGCGCTCGGCCCCGGCGCGCTCGCCGACGAGCGCGAGCATCACGGCCCAGTAGCCTGGCGCGCCGACGACGCCCGGCGCCATACCGACCAGCAGCGCCGGCTTGCGCCGGCCGCCGAGCGCACGGTCGGAGAGCACGCCCAGCCCGAGGATGCCGGCCGCGCCGGCCACCTGCGCGAGCGCCAGCGCCAGGCCGGCCGCCGGCAGCGCCCAGCCCTGGTGCTTGGCGAGATACAGGACGAGGAAAGCTGAGAGCGCCTGGCCGGCGCCGCCGCACAGAGCGGTCGCCGCGCCGAGCAGCCAGGTGTCGCGGTCGGCCAGCGACCGCCGCCACAGCAGCGCCGTCGGCGCCGCGGCGAGCGAGCGGGCGCGCGGGTCGCGGTAGGCCACGGCGAAGGCCGCCGCCGTGGCTACGGCCAGCAGGCCGGTGAGCTGCAGCGCGGCGCGCCACCCGGCCGCCAGCCCCAGCGGCGGGAGCAGCGCGCTGGCCATGAGCGCCGCCAGCGGCCCGGCGCCCTGGAGCAGCCCGACCAGCAGCCCTCGCTGCTGGCGCGGCGCCCAGTCGAGCGCCGCCTTCGAGAGCGATGGCGTCATCAGCCCGTGGCCGAGCCCGGCGACGAAAGCGGCGGCGAACGCCGCGCCGGCCCGGTCGGCGGCGGCGAGAAGGAGCAGGCCCAGCCCCACCAGCGTCTGGCTGGCCGGAAAGACGCGGCGCACGCCGAAGCGGTCGGCCAGCCGCGCGGCCAGAAGCTCGGTGGCATCGTCCGCCACGTCCGCGTCCTCGGCGCGGTGGACCTGGAGGCCATCTTGGAGCCGGCCGTCGAGGCCGGGTGGCTGCGCGAGGCCGGGGCGCGCGACGTGCGCCTGGCCGACCTCATCCTGCGCGGCCGACGGACCGGCGAGGAGCACGAGAGCTACCTCGTCGTGGAAGTATCGGCGGTCATCGGTCGCGAGAACATCCAGCGCGCGCTGCGCCGAGCCGCGTTGCTTGGTAAAGCGCTGGGCGAGGCGCAGCCGGTGCTCGCCGCCGTCGCGGGAGAGCGCCTGACGAACGGAGCGTGCAAGCTGGCCGAGGCGCAGGGCGTCGTTTACGTCCTCGACGGCCGGAGCTGAGCATCCCGCCTTCGGGCGCGCTGCGGTGCCCCGCGGCCCACGACGGCGCTACACCTGCCCGAAGGCGTCGCCGCGCAGCGCGCGCAGGACGCGCTCCGGCGTCATAGGCATGTGCGCCACACGCTCGCCGAGGGCGCGCGCGACGGCGTTGGCCACCGCCGCCGCCGGCGGGACGATCGGCACCTCGCCCACGCCGCGCATGCCGTAAGGTACGTCCGGCGCCGGCACCTCGACGATGACGCAGTCGATCGGCGGCACGTCGAGCGCCGTGGGCATGCGGTAGTCGAGCAAGCTGGCATTGCGCATCCAGCCGCGCTCGTCGAAGTCCTCGCCCTCGCTGAGCGCCCAGCCGATGCCCTGCACAGCCCCTCCCTGCATCTGGCCCTCGACCTGCGTGGGGTTGATCGCCCGCCCGACGTCCTGGAAGGCCGTGAAGCGCAGGACGCCGACCTTGCCCGTCGCCGGGTCGACCTCGACGTCGGCGACGTGCGCGGCGAAGGTCGGCGCGGCCGGCATGCGCTGCGTCACGCCCTCGGCGATGACCGGCCCGCCGGCCTCGACCATCGTCAGCCGCGCGAGCTGCGCCAGGCCGATGGCGCGCTCGGGGATGCCCTTCACCAGGAAGCGCTGCTCGACGTACGCGATGTCTTCCACGGCGCATTCCAGCCGCGCGGCGGCGCGCTCCTTCAGGCGCGCCAGGGCCTCGCGGCAGGCCCCGCCGACCGCGGCGGCCATCGTGCGCGCAGTGCGGCTGCCGGCGGCCACGTCGCTGTAGCCGCTCGTCTCGGTGTCGCCGGTCTGGATGGCCACCTGGTCGACTCGCAGGCCGAACTCCTCGGCGGCGACCTGGGCGAGCGCCGTGCGGATGCCGGTGATGTCCACCGCGCCGATCGTGACGCTCAGCGTGCCGTCGCCGGTGACCGCCACCTGGCAGGAGGAGGTGAACGACTGGCCGTGCCAGAAGCCGATGGCCAGGCCGCGGCCGCGCGGGTGCCGGCCAGTCGGCAGCGGGTCGGTCCAGCACGGGTGCCGCGCCACGGCGTCGAACACCTGCGCGAGCCCGACCTCCGGCAGCGGCCGGCCGGTCGGCAGCAGGTCGCCGGCGGCCACGGCATTGCGCCGGCGGAGGTCGAGCGGGTCGAGGCCTAGCCGCTGCGCCAGCTCGTCCATAGCCTGCTCGACGGCGAAGTTGGCCTGCGGGCCGCCGGGGCCGCGGTAGGGCTCGACGCGCGGCTTGTTGGCCACCACGTCGAAGCCCTCCAAGCGCAGGTTCGCCACCTTGTACGGCGCGCCGCCAACGAGCAGGGCATTGGCCACCGGCGAGCCGGGGAAGGCTCCGGCCTCCATCCACATGCGCACCTCGAGCGCAGTGAGCGTCCCGTCCCGCTGCGCCCCGACCTTCACCTCGGCGATGGTCGCCGCGCCGGGGCCAGTGGCGCGCAGCACCTCCTCGCGCGTCAGGACGATGCGCACCGGCCGGCCGGCCTTCTGCGCCAGCCGGACGCACAGTGGCTCGACGTGGGCATAGATTTTGCCCCCGAACGCACCGCCGACCTCCAGCGGGACGACGCGGAGGCGCGACATGGGCATCTTCAGCAGGACGCTGAGCTGCCACTCGACAGTGAAGGTGCCCTGGGTCGAGGTCCAGACGGTCACGCGGCCGTCCGGCTCGGCCTGGGCGACGGCGGCCACCGGCTCCAGGTAGCCCTGGTGCGCCGCATCGGCGCGATAGCGCCGCTCGACGACGACATCGGCCGCGGCCAGGCTGGCGGCCACGTCGCCGCGCTCCAGCACCGTGCGGCGCGAGACGTTCGAGGGCTTGGTCGGCGGCGGCTCGACACCGGCGGTCATCAGGCGCTCGTGCAGCAGCGGCGCGTCGGCTGCCAGGGCCTGCTCGATGGTCGTGACCGGCGGAAGCACCTTGTACTCGACGTCGATGAGCGCCAGCGCGGCGTCGGCGACGTGCGGATCGCTCGCCGCGACGGCCGCCACCGGATGGCCGACGTAAAGCGCCTTCTCGCGGGCCATGATCAGGCGCGTGAGGCTGACGAGGTCGATGGGGATTTCGCCCAGCGGGGCCGTCGTGCCCGGCTCCAGCTCGGGGAAGTCGTCGCGCGTGACGACGGCCAGCACGCCGGGCAGCGCCTCGGCTCTGCTCGTGTCGATGCGCACGATGCGCGCGTGGGCGTGCGGGCTGCGCAGCACCTTGCCGTGCAGCATGCCCGGCAGCCGCAAGTCGGTGCCGTAGAGCGCCGAGCCAATGGCGCGCTCGACGCCGTCGACCTTCGGCACGCGCTGCCCGATGACGCGATAGGCGGTCTCTGTCACGACGGACCTCTCGGGCTGGTTAGGTCACGAAACCTTAGTGTAGCGCAGGCCGACGCGCAAGAAGAGCCTATTGCTCTATGACAGCTCATCGCGCCACCCTTGGCAGACCCCGAGCCAGTGCCGGCTCAGACGAAGTCAGCCAGCATCGTCTTGACCTGCTCTTCGAGGATTGGCAACTCGCGCTGAACGACCTCCCAGGTCAACTCGAGGTCGACGCGCCCGTACTCGTGAATCAGGCGATTGCGCATCGCGCTGATCGGCCGCCAAGGAATGGCCGGATAGCTAATCTGCATCTCTCGAGGAATGCGGCCCGCTGCCTCACCGTTGATGCCGAGACGGCGAATCACGGCGTCCTGCATCGTGCGCGAACGCATGAAACCTTCTTTGGACGTATGCTCTGTATACTCGCGGATCGCCGCGATGCTTTCAAGGATGTCGCTGAGGAAGAGCTGCGGGCCTCGACTCATAGAATCACGACCTGCTCATCCAACACCCGCTCCCGGATGGCCGAGTGTAGGGAGCGGTAGGTCAGGACGTCGACCTCTCGCCCGAGCGCTTCCCGAAGATCAATCTCCAGCGCCGCGAGATCGAGCAGGCTCTTTTCGGGCGGCAGGTCCACCAGGAGATCAATGTCGCTCTCCGCGTGCATTCGCTGCTGAATGAGCGAGCCAAACAGCCCCGCGCGTCGCACGCCGTGGCGCCGCAGAACCCGCAGAATCTTCTCGCGCACCTCGTCAACGGTCGGTGTGCCTGGCTTGGCCATCATCCTGCTCGTTCGCGCCGTGTTCGCTTGACTACCTGCCTTCAGAATACGCAGCAGCAGAAACGCACGCAAGCGGCGTCGCCCGCCGCTCAGCGCGGCACGAATGCGCCCGCTATCGCGTCGAGCTGGCCGCAGTGCTCGCCCGTGCGCGCCGTGATATGCACGCGTGCGAAGTGGGCCGTCCAGCGCTGCACGTTGCCGGGCGATATGCTGCCCGGCACGCTCACCGGCCGGCTGCGGAGCGGCCCGCGCCGCGCCTCGGCCATGTGGTGTAGGGTTCCCGCGCGAGCCTAGATCGCCAGAGCCAAAGGTGCCGACCTCAGTCGGGAACAGATTGCAGGTTGTCTTCGTCGAAGACCTTGTCCTCGTCGGCTTCGTACTCAGCAACAAGCTCCTCGGGTTCGGACACAAATGCTGTTTCGATGGGCTTGCCCATTGCCTCGCCGATTCGCTGGAGCAGGTGGGCCTGGCGATGCTCGAAGAATGCCGCGAAGTTTTCGGCGCGCAGGGGAGCGGGATCGATGAGGTGAGTGCGGAGATGGGCGTCGAGCTGGTCGGGTGTTATCCCAGCGGAGTTCTGAATGCGGGACACGTACTCGCTGGGAGGGCGGCCGCCGATGACGCGATTGGTGCGAGCGGTAAGTGGTGTCTTGTTGGCTATCGAGTCGCAAAGTCCCGGAGGAATGTTGTTCTGGCGGCACCAATGCTGAGGAAAAACGTGATGGATATCGACACCCTCATCGAAGTAGTTAGCGAAGTTCGACGGCTGACCAGTGCGGAGGTCGGAGGCGCCCTCTCGGAGGAGCAGCGCGTAAATGCCCTTGTAGGCGGCGCTACCTCGCGTCCTCAACGATAGGAGCCTTTCTCGGCCAAATACCCCATCGACCACGGTACGGGGCTCGGGCCCGCCTTTGAGCCAGTCGAGCACCTCGGGGAGGTCACGGCTGAAACGAGTCTCGATTGTCCCTCCGTAAAGCTCGCCGAAGACGCCACACCAGAACCACCTCGCGAGCTTATCGTTGTTGCCCTGAGCATCCCAGTCTTTGTCCAGGACAGACAGGATTGCACTTAGGGGAATGAGTTGGCTCCCATAAGGGAGGAAGTGGGTGTCGAAGAGATGCTGCCTGTGAAGGAATCGCTCGGCGCGAAGCAGGCCCGACATGACATGGTCGGCCCGCCTCGTGTAGTCGTCGAGCGAGAGCTTAAGCATGTCGACGCGGCGACAGCCGATGGCCGGGGCACGTTCGCCCTCGAGCCCTTCGGCAATAGCTCGCTTCCTGCGATCCCACGTGGCGAGGAGGGTCACCACCTGGAGGAAGTCAGTGTTCGAGAACTCGCGGAGAACGCGATGCTGCTTCAGCTTGCGTTGCCGCTCCTCCCAGTCCTTACGGAGCTCGTAGCCGTCAGCGGCGAAGGTGGCTGTGAGTAGCTCGAAGACCGTGAGAGTGACTCCACCGGTGTTTACCTTCTCAAAGACCTGGCACACCGCTACCTTAGGAGTGTCCTTGGCGAGCTCGATGACCGGGATCTGATACTGCTCGAACCGCCTGATGACCTGCCTGCTGAACTGGTTCCAGAGCGTGATGCATTCGGGCTTGTAATCCCAATATTCCTCGAAGGCGACGCGCCAATCGTCGGCATCGAACACCCGCGCTAGAGGAAAGAGCATCGACTCGTATTCCTTCTGGGGAGTCGAGTAGTCGGCCACGGTCTCGTTGCGGAAGGTTCTCAGTATACGGTCTGCTGGCAACGAGACAATGGCTTCTTCGCGATCGACGTTCGGATCGAGCGCCTTCCGCATGTCGATGTAGTACCAGCGCTGTATCTCCTTGCCGCGCTCATCCCTCGTCGCTACAGGCTTGCCGAGCATGAGGGCCTGAAAGAGCGAAGTAAGGCGTTGCTGACCGTCGAGGATGAGCCGCTCTGCGAGCTCGTCGGTCGGGAGCACGACGCCCTCAATCGGCCGCTGCTTGAAGCGGACGTGCTCGCCTCCAGCTCGAAGCATCATGACGGCACCGATCGGGTAGGCAAGCGAAATGCTTGCGAGGAGGCCGCAAACGTGGGCATCGTCCCACACCCAGCCTCGCTGGAAGTCAGGGAGTTGCGTTCTGCCGGCGCGCGCCTCGCGGAGAACTTCCTCCATCTGTTCCTTCTCGATGCCGAATGAAGTGATGACCATGGGACTCTCCTAGCGCATAATCAGGCGATCATTTCGGGAATGGTCAGATGCTCCTCGCCCAGCGTGGCGGCGATGCGCGGCATCCACGCGCCCCTGGCGCTGGCGAGCAGGATCTGGCAGCTACGCAGGAGGAAGGCATCGTTGGAGCGCAAGCCCACCTTCACGCGGGTGCGCTCCTCGTCGGTCAGGGAACGCACAAAGATCGACTTTCTCATACCGCCAAATACGCACGATCCCGACCCTTTCCCAAAAGGTTAATGTAGGAATGCGCTAGGGACGCGGGACTACTCCGCGTCGCCGCGTCTCCCCCTCTCCGCGTCGGGCGGCGCGAGGGGCAGGGGTCAGTCTCCTCCCGCCGCCGCCAGGATCGCGCGCACGATCTTGTCGTAGCCGGTGCAGCGGCAGAGGTTGCCGGCGATGGC
>JACQUS010000310.1 GCA_016210125.1 Chloroflexota bacterium
CATCCAGCGATTGGCTACGTCTGTGCGCCGCTGGAGCACGTAGCCCTCGGCACGCGCTTTGACGTGGTGTTCCTCGGCGAGGTGGTGGAGCACGTGTTCGATGCCCCGGCGCTGCTGCGGCGCGCGGCCGGCCTGCTGCGCTCTGGCGGCACGGTGGTGCTGACGACGCCGAACGCGACGAGCCTGGCGCGGCGCATTGCTGCGCTACCCGGCCTGCGCCAGCTCTACCGTCGCTGGCGCGGGCGCGATCCCCGCGCGCCGGTCGGCCACGAGCACGTCGCCGAGTACCCGCTGGCCGCCTTGGAGGCGATGCTCGGCGACGCCGGGCTGCGCGTCGTCGCCCGCGGGGGCTACGGCGGACTGATCCCGACGTTCGTCGAGCGCTGGCTGGCGCGCGTCGTCCCCCGTGACTACATCCTGCTGACGGGAGCGCTGGCCCCGCGGCTCGCTGCGCACGTGTGGATTGCTGCGCACCTTGACCTTTCCCCCCGGCTTCCTCCCCGACGCGCGGACAGGGAGACGCGGCGACACGGAGCGGGGACGGGCACAGGGTCTGGGCACACGGGCGGGCACGACGAGGGGAGTGCAAAGGGGACGGGAGTCCCCTCTGCGGTCAACTCTTTGGGGCGGAGGGAGGAGTGGCCACGCTGACGGTCGTCACGACGACCTACAACGAGGAGGCCAAGATCGCCGCGGCCCTGGAGAGCGTCCGCTGGGCCGAAGAGTTGCTCGTCGTCGATGGCTTCAGCCAGGACAGCACCGTGCAGATCGCCCGCCACTACACGCCTCACGTCTTCCAGCAGCCCAACCACCCGAACTGGAACGCGAACAAGAACTTCGGCTTCGACCGCGCCCGCGGCGACTGGGTGCTCTCGCTCGACGCAGATGAGCGCGTCACGCCGGAGCTGGCCGCCGAGCTGCGCGCCGTGCTGCTGACCTCGCCGCTCGTCGGCTATCGGCTGGTGCGGCAGGCGTTCTTCTTCGGCCGACGCGTGCGCTACGGCGGCGTCGATGGCCGGCACCTCCGCCTCTTCCGCCGTGGCGCCGCGCGCTTCCCCTGCCGACACCCTCACGAGGGGCTGGAGCTGCTGGCTGGCGGCACCGTCGGCGACCTTCGCGCGCCCCTGCAGCACGACAGCTATGACGATATCGCCGACTTCGTGCGCAAGGTGAACGTGGTCACCTCGCAGGAGGCCGACTACCTGCTGGCCCAGGGCTACCGCGTGCGCCCGCACGACCTCGTCCTGCGCCCGCTGCGCGACGTCTGGCGGCGCTACGTCCGGCGTGAGGGCTACCGCGACGGCGCGCTGGGGCTGGTCGTCGCCGGGCTCTACGCCGGCTATGAGTTTCTCAGCTACGCCAAGGCCTGGGAGCGGCAGACGAGGTAGCGTGTGCGCGTCGCCATCGAGGCCACGGTCCTGCGCTTCCGGCCCACGGGCGTCGGCCACTACCTGCGCGCCCTGGTCGACGCGCTCGTCGCCCAGGGCGGCGCGGAGTACCTGCTGCACGTCTGGGGCTGGCGCGATCCCGGCGCGGCGCTGGCCCGCTGGGACAGCGCCATCGAGCGGCGCATCACGCGGCTCCCGATCCGCTTGGCCGACCTTCTGCACCTGCGCCTGGGCCTGCCGGTGGATGCCTGGGCCGGCTGGCCCGACGTCTACCACGTCCCAGACGCCTTCGGCCCGCCGACTTTGCGCGCGCGCCTGGTGCTGACGGTCCACGACCTCATCCCTTGGGTTCTGCCGGAGATCGTCCCGGAGGCGTCGACTGCGCATCCGATGCGTGCCGGCTACCTGCGGTATGCGCCGCCGTCCCTGAGCCGTGTCGCCGCGATCATCGCCATCTCCGAGAGCACGCGGCGCGACCTGCTGGAGCGCTTCGCCGTGCCCCCGGAGCGGGTCGCAGTCGTGCCTTACGGCGTCGACCCGCACTTCCGCCCGCTGTCGCCGGCCGAGCGCGCGCCGGTGCTCGCGCGCTACGGCCTCGGCGAGCAGCCGTACCTGCTGTTCGTCGGGCGGATCGAGCTGCGCAAGAACGTCGCGCGCCTGCTGGACGCCTTCGCGCGGCTGCGGCGGCAGGGGCTGCCGCACCGCCTGGTGCTCGTCGGCAGCGCCGGGAACGCCGAGCCGGTGGCTGCGCTGTACGCGAAGGCCGCGGCGCTCGGCCCGGCCGTGGCCCTGCTCGACTATGTCGCCCACGACGAGCTGCCGGCGCTCTACAGCGGGGCGGCAGCGTTCGTCTGGCCGTCGCTCTACGAGGGCTTTGGCCTGCCCCCGCTGGAGGCTCTGGCCTGCGGCGCGCCGGTGGTCACCTCGGACGTCGCCTCGCTGCCGGAGGTGGTCGGCGACGCCGCGCTGCTCATCGATCCCACCTCGGTCGAGGCCATCGCCGCGGCGGTCGAGCGCCTGCTGGGCGATGCGGCGCTGCGGGCAACGCTCCGCGCGCGCGGGCTGGAGCGCGCACGGCGCTTCACTTGGGCGGCGGCAGCGCGGGCGACGCGAGAGGTGTATCGTCGTGCGGCCGGCTAGCGCCTTCGACCTCTACCGCTTTCGCGCGCGGCTGCGGCTGCGCCTCGGCGGGCGCGGCCCCGTGCTCACGATGCTCTCGGCCGAGCGCTACGTCGAGGTGCCGACGCTGCTGGGCTGGCTGGCCCCGCGCCCGTCCGAGCGGCTGCTCGACTGTGGCAGCGCGCGGTCGGTCGCGCCGGCCTACGTCGCCGCGCGCTACGGCGCCGCGGTCTACGCCGTGGACCGCTGGGCCGAGGTGGCCGAGCAGAGCCAGATCGCCGCGACGCTCGATCGCGCGGTAGCCGACGGTGAGGGCGCCGGGCATGAGCCGAGTCTCCTGCGCCGCATCTTGCGGCGCCCGGGCGCCGAGGCCATCCCCGAGCTTGCCGCCGCGTCGCCGCACGGCGAGGGGACCACGGGCGCCAGGCCCGCCCAGGCGGGCGGGGACGCACGCGGGCGAGTCCGCCCAGAGGAGCATCGCGAGGGCGGGAGCTGGCGTGGCGTGGCGTCCGCGAGCCGACCGGCCGTGCGTCCGGTGCAGGCCGATCTGACGGCCCTGCCGTTCCCCGGCGGCATGTTCGACGCCGCGCTCGCCGTCTCCACCGTCGAGCACGTCGCCGACGACGGCGCGGCGCTTCGCGAGCTGGCGCGTGTGCTGCGTCCGGGCGGTGCGCTGGCGCTCAGCGTGCCCTTCGGCACGCAGGCGCGCGACCTCTGGCGCGACGAGCAGGTCTACGACCGCGTCCCCGCGAGCGGACCGGTGTTCTTCCAGCGTGTCTACGATTGGCCGGCCGTCGAGGCGCGGCTGATCGGCCCGAGCGGCCTGCGCCTGGAGGGGCGCGTGATCTACGCCTGGCACCCGCGCGACGTCACGCTCGGAGATCGCGCCCGCGGCTTTCCGCTGCGCGGGCTGGCGCAGCTCTGGCGCGGCTGTCGCGCCATCGTCACGACGCCGGAGCACCTGCACCCCGACGAGTCGGCCGTCTGCTGCCTGCTGCTGCGGCGGGCGGAGTGAGGAGACCCTCCTGCGCGTTCTCCTGGCGACGCCGCACCCGCGCGACGAGCGGCTGGGCTCGCCGAAGTCCGTGCTGCGCCTTGGCGCGGCGCTGGCACGCCTGGGCGTCGAGATCCACTACGTCTTCGCCGACGACCGTCCCGACCTACTGCCGGGGCCGCGCGGCCGCGAGCTCGGCTTCCCGCTGCTCGTGGCCCACGCGGCCCGTGAGCAGCGCTACGACGTGCTCGACGCGGCGAGCAGCGCTGGCCTGCTGTGCGCGCTGCGCCGGCGGCTCGCGCCGCGCGCGCCGGCGGTCGTCGCGCGCGTGCTCGGACTGGAGCACAGCGCCTGGACGGCCGTCCGGGGCCACGAGCGCCTGACCTGGCGCTATCGCTTCTGGTCGGAGCGCGTGCGCCTGCCACTCGTCGCCTTGGCCAGCCGCGCCGCTGACCGGGTCGCCTGTCTCTCGCGTGCCGACGCGTCGGCCGTCGTGGCGCGGCGCTGGCAGCCGGCCGCGCGCGTCGCCGTCGTGCCGCCGGGCGTGGATGGCCCGCTGCTCGACAGTCGCGACGAGGGGCCGCGTACCGGGGCGCTCTACGTCGGCGCGTGGACGGCGCGCAAGGGCGTGGACGTGCTCGTGCGGGCCTACGCGCTGGCGCGACGGGCCCGGCCCGACCTCACATTGACGCTGGCCGGCACGTGGCAGCCGCGCGGGCGGCTGCTGGGCGCGTTCCCGGCGGCCGTGCGCGACGGCGTGCGCGTGCTCCCGCCGCTGCCGGAGGACGAGCTGCACGCCTGCTACCGGCGACACGCCGTGCTGCTGCTGCCGAGCCGCTACGAAGGCTTCGGCCTCGTCGTGCTGGAGGGGCTGGCCAGCGGCCTGCCGGTCGTCGCCACGCGCACCGGCGGCGCGGCCGACCTGATCGCCGACGGAGCCAACGGGTACCTGGTGGAGCCGAACGATCCGATCGCCTTGGCACAGGCCTGGCTCGCAGCCATCGGCGACGGGGAGCGCTGGGTGCGGCTGGCCGACGCTGCGCGGTCAACAGCGCGGCCCTATACTTGGGAGAAGGCAGCCGAACGGACGGCGGCGCTCTACGGCGAGCTAGTGCGGTGAGCCTGCTGCTGGTCAGCGGACGCTATCCCCCGCGGTCGGACGGCATCGGCGACTACACCGCCGGCCTCGCGCAGGCGCTGCGCCACGCCGGCTGGCCGGTGGCAGTGCTGACCGGCGACGCGGAGACACGGAGACACGGGGACGCGGCGACCAGCTTCCCCGCGTCCCCGCGTCGCCCCTTCTCCGCGTCGGCCCCGGTGGAAGGTGGGGAGCGGGGTGAGATCATCCGTCTGCCGCGCTGGGACGCCGCCGGACTGCGCGCCGCGGTGGATGTGCTGCGGCAGCAGCGCCCGACGGCGGTGCTGTGGCAGTACAACCCGTTCTCCTATGGGCGGAAGGGTCTCTGCCTCGAGTACGCGCTGCTGCCATGGCTGGTCCGGCGCGCGACCGACGCCCCAGTTGTCGTCACGCTGCACGAGCTGGCCTACCCGTGGGGCCGTGGCGGCTGGCGTGGTCTGGTCTGGGCGGCCGTCCAACGCCTCCAGCTCGCCGCCGTCGCGCGCACCGCTAGCGCGCTGGTCGTGACCACCGGCGCGCGGGCCACCTGGCTGCGCCAGTACGGGCCGCGGGCGCGCGTTGCGCGCATCCCCGTCGGCAGCAGCCTGCCGGCGGTCCGGCTGGCAGAGGGCGCTCCGCAGGCCGTGCGCGCGCGCTTCGGCCTGCCGGCCTACGCGTACCTGCTCGGTGCCTTCGGCACGCTCAATGACGGCCGGCCGCTCGGCGGCACGCTCGGCGCGCTGGCGCGGGTGCCCGACGCGTGGCTCGTCTGGGTGGGCGACCTCGGCGGGGCCGAGCGCGCCCGCGAGCGCCGGCAGCGCCTGGCCGACGCGCTCGGGGTGGGCGGGCGAGTGCGCTGGCTCGGCC
>JACQUS010000311.1 GCA_016210125.1 Chloroflexota bacterium
CGACCAGGTCGTTCAGGCCAAGAGCGGCCTGATGTACCTGCCGGGTCGGCCCGAGGACCCACCGCTCTCGCTCGGCTTCCCGGCGGCCGACCTGGTCCCGAGCGTCTTCGCCGTCGCCGGCCTGCTCGCGGCCCTCTACGAGCGGCAGCGCAGCGGCCGCGGGCGCCACGTCGACATCGCCATGTACGACTGCATGCTCGCGGCCAACGAGCGCGCCATGGGCCTCGGCTGGGCGCACCTGCGCGAGATCAACCCGGCGCTGGTCTACGTGTCGATCAGCGGCTTCGGCCACCGCGATGTGCTGCCGGGGCCGTACTGGGACCGCCCGGCCTACGACCAGGTGATCCAGGCGATGAGCGGGCTGATGTATATGCCGGGCAAGCCGGGCGACCCGCCGATCCCGCTAGGGCTGCCGCTGGCCGACCTGGTGCCGAGCGTGTTCGCCGTGGCCGGGCTGCTGGCGGCGCTGTACGAGCGGCAGCGCACCGGGCGCGGGCGGCACGTCGACATCGCCATGTACGACTGCATGCTGGCGGCCAACGAGCGCGCGCTGGGCCTCCTGGGCGTCCTGGGCGGCGCGCCGGCGCGCGGGCAGGGCGACACGAGCGCGCAGCTCGGCATCTTCGCCGCCGCCGACGGGTACGTGGCCATCGGCATCGTGACCCAGGCGGCCTGGCCGGCCTTCTGCCGTGCGCTCGGCCGCGAGGACCTGCTGGCCGATCCGCGCGTGGGCACGCCGGAGGGGCGCCCGCGGCACGTCGAGGAGGTGCTGCGGCCGGCCATCGAGGGCTGGGCGCGCGACAAGACGCGCGAGCAGGTGGTCGAGGCGTGCCTCGCGGCCGGGGTGGCCTGCGGCGCGGTGCGGCGGGTCGAGGAGGTCTACGCCTGCCCGCAGACGGCGGCGCGGCAGATGCTGCTGGAGATGGCGCACCCGGTGGCCGGGAAGGTGCGCGTGGCCGGCAACCCGCTGAAGATGTCGGGCGTGGACGCGGTCGACGCGCGGCGGCCGCCGGAGCTAGGCGAGCACACCGCGGACGTGCTGGCGAGCTGGCTCGGCTACGCGGCCGCCGACGTGGCCGCGCTGCGGGCCGCCGGGGCGCTGTGAGGGCGGGGCAGCGATCGAGCACGCCTCTGCCTCTCCTAACTGCCGCGCGCCCGAGCTACGCATCCCTCTCTCCGCTGTCGCAACGCACCTACGAGGCGCCCAGACGCTCAAGCAGACCAGTCGCCTCGCGCGGCAAAACCTGTGCCCGCTCGATTACGAAGTCGGTGTACTTTTCCACCGACCACCGCTCGCCCAGCCGCACGTCATCTGCCACAACCGACGCATAGCTCTCCGGGATCGCGTGACGCCGCAGAGCATCTGACGTGACACGGAATTCCCTCAGATAGACGGACGGAGCCTTCGTGCCGCATTTCGCCACGTTCGTACGCTCGTTGAGCACCGTGATGTTCGCTAGCGCCTGAATGTCGTCGTCACCCACCCCAGTTTGCTTCAGCAGGCTCCGCGGAAAGATATGGTGCCACTGGGGCTCGAAGCCGGCGAGCACAACGTCTCCAGCCTTGTCGTAGCCGATACGTGTATCATCGACCAGGTCCCGCGCTTGCTGCTGGAAGATGCACAGATACAGCATTAAACGCAAGAATCGACTGGCACCGGCTCGGTCGTAACGGCCGAGAAACTCGTCAGCGGGGATAGTCGGAGAAGCCCTCAGTCGCCTGGACAGGCTCTCAACCGCATCATCAAAGCTGGGCGCGTCATTTATCGCCCTCACGTCCTCGTTTAGGCTAGTGATTGCTGAGCCGCTGTACCGCCCGTCTTGATTGGCGAGAAGAAACCACCGCAAGGCCTTACCAAAGCGGTACCCCGGACTGCGGCGCCACCGGTGGTGCAAGACAAAGAGGGGAATCAAGCTGTTCGTTGACGGAAGAAGGTCTGCTGAGACTATGCCGAATTCCGCTAATCGCCTCAACACTTCTGCTATGGTATCGCGACAATGGCCCCAAACAGGTGGCAACTTCTGGTGGTTCCAAAAATCTTTCGGCACGTCGATCAGCCGAGCACGGCCGTAGCCAATGCCCGTCATCGTACGAATGAAGATACCCGCATCGAGGTCCCAGCCGCGCTCCTCAAGGTGATCGCGGAACGGGAGGTAGTCCTCCCGTACCCAACCCGGGTTGCGTACGGCGGCAAGAGCAAGGATCACGTCGGCCTCTTTCACCCGGGTACCGGCTTGATTGAGACGCGCGAATATCTCGGCTACGTCCTCGACTTCGTGGTCAATCTTGATGATGGGGATATCTCGCTCCCTGATCTGCCACAACGCATGAAGTCGAGCGTGAACCTTGCCGAACTGCGACATTGCGCCCGGCGAATCGCCCACGTTCCGCTGGACGATTTCTTGAGCCAGCGGAGTCAACTCTTCGACGGCCTTGACGCTCACGACGCGCCGAATGCTTACCCAGCGCGGATCTTGCCGTCGAATTGGATTGGGAAGAGCGAACTCCAGTCTGGCATCCCCGTTCTCAGGCATGAGGTTGACCATAACGTCATAACGCTGGAGCGCATCATTCCATTTCTTATAATCGGGCCACCAGTAAGGCTTTTCCCCGAGCAGAAGGCAGATTGCGGTCGTGCGCTGTTGTCCATCCACAATCCAGAGGGAGGCATGAGCACCCTGGGCAGTCTTGGCCTCCTCGTAACCCCGGGAGTCCCATAGGAGGAAGGAGCCAACGGGGTAGTGCCGAAAGAGGGATTCGGCCAGCAGCTTTACTTGGTCTGGGGCCCACACGAACTCTCGCTGGAACTCCGGAATGTCGACGTTCTTGCTAACCGCCTGTTTGACGATGTCGTGAATCTTTACCTGCTCAAGTGCCACCCCACACCTCCGTATTCGCGCTCGCGCGTACAGGAAGGTCTCTGCGGTAGGCGCATTCTATCCAGGCGCTTACCAGGACGTCAAGGAGTCGCAGGTCCCCGATTGCGCGGTACGGGCGAGCGCGAGGTTCGCCCGTACGTAAGAGAGCGCCGGCGCCACAAGCGCCGCCCTACAGGCGGGCCTCGTGGGGCACGTCGCCGGGCTCGGCGGGCGCGGCGGCCGGCGGCCAGAGGCGCACGCGGGCGACGCGCCGGCCGTCCAGCTCCTCGACGCGCAGGCGCAGGCCGTCGAGCTGCACCTCGTCGCCGACGTCGGCCATGCGCCCGAGGTGGCGGACGACCAGCCCGCCGATCGTGTCGACCTCCTCGTCCGCGAGGCGCAGGTCGAAGTGCGCGTTGACCTCGTCGAGCCGCAGCAGGCCATCCAGCAGGTACGAGCCGTCGGGCTGGGCCTGGATGGCCGGGGCCTCCTCGCGCTCCTCGTCGCGCAGCTCGCCCAGCAGCTCCTCGACGGCGTCCTCGACGGTGACCAGCCCGGCCGTGCCACCGAACTCGTCGATCAGGATGGCCATGTGCCGCCGCCGGCGCCGGAACTCGGCCAGCAGGCGGTGGATCGGCACCGCCTCGGGCAGGAAGAGCGGCTCGCGCATCAGCGCGCGGACGCCGAAGCGCGCGCGGGCAGCCTCGTCGAGGCCAAGCAGGTCCTTCACGTGCAGCACACCAATGATGTGGTCGAGGTCGTGCTCGTAGACCGGCAGGCGCGAAAAGCCCTTGGTGCGGGCGGCGTCGAGCACGTCCTGGTAGGTCGCCGTGACCGGGATGCAGACCATCTCCGGCCGCGGGACCATCATCTGTCGCGCCTCGAGATCGACGAAGGTGAAGACCTTGCTCAGCAGCCGCTCCTCGTCGGCTTCCAGGACGCCGGCGGCGCGGCTCTGGCGGAAGAGAAAGATCAGCTCGTCTTCCGTATGTGCCAGCGCGTGCGCCGACGCCGGCCGGAGGCCGAACAGGCGCACGAGCGCGTTGCCGACGGCGTTCAGCGCCATGATGACTGGGCGAAAGACCACCAGGAAGACGTGCATCGGCCCCACTACTGCGAGAACCGTGGCCTCCGCTCGCTGTAGTGCGAGACTCTTCGGCGCGAGCTCGCCGAGCACGATGTGCAGCGCCGTGATGGTGGCGAAGGCGACGGCGATGGCCACCGAATGCGACGCCGGCCCGAGCGCCGCCGGCGGGACGAACGGAAGCCGGGCCAGCAGGCCCTCGATCAGGTGCGCCAGCGCCGGCTCACCGATCCAGCCGAGCGCAAGGCTGGCCATCGTGATGCCAAGCTGCGTCGCCGCGATGTAGAGATCGAGGTGGTCCAGCGCGTGGAGCGCTCGACGGGCACGCCGATCATCTTGGCTGGCAAGCTGCTCGACCCGCGTACGCCGCACAGCCACCAGTGCGAACTCGGTGGCGACGAAGAAGCCGTTGAGGAGGACAAGCAGGAGGACGGCCACGAGCCGTAAGAGATCGTCCAAGGAGGCTCCGTGCTATGATGTGATCGCCCCAAGTATAGCAGAGCCGAACAGGCGGGCATGCGGAAGAGGGGGATGGCCGACGACGACCCCGCCGTTGCCTGCTTGGACACGGACGTGCTCGTCGTCGGCGGTGGTGGCGCCGGGCTGATGGCCGCGGTGGCCGCGGCGCGGCAGCGCGTCGGCGTGGCGGTGCTCGAAGCCGACTGGCGCATGGGCGGGACGACCGCGCTGGCCATCGGCTCGGTGACGGGCGCCGGCAGCGTGCTCCAGCGCGTCGCGGCCATCGCCGACAGCCCCGCCGACCACTACGCCGACCTCATGGCCATCGCTGCCGCCGGGCCACCCGGCGCGATGAACACGGCGCTGACCCAGTGGCTCTGCGAGCAGGGTGGAGCGACCATCGACCTGCTGGCCGAGCTGGGCGTGTCCTTCACCGGCCCACACCCCGAGCCGCCGCACCGGCGCTACCGCATGCACAACGCGCGCCCCACCGGCCAGGCCTACATCAGGACGCTGGAGCAGGCCGCCGGCATGCTCGGCGTCACCCTGCTCGGCGGCTGCCGCGTCGCGCGCCTCCTGTGGGACGTCGACGGCACGGTCGACGCGACGGTCGCCGGGGTCGCCACCGACGTGCTGGCCGTGCGCGCCCGCCGCGCCGTCGTGCTGGCCGCCGGCGACGCCGCCGCCGACCCGACATGGCGCGCCGCGCACCTTGGCCCCTGGCAGGACCTGCCCGCGCTGAACCCGCTCGCGCGTGGCGATGGCCTGCGTCTTGGCGTCGATGCCGGCGCCAGCACGGTCGACGACGCGCCGCAGACCGGCGTCCCGTCGCTGCGCTTCGCCCAGCCGCCGCACCTCGCGCCGGCGCGTGGCCTGTTCCGCGCCGGGGCCATCGCCGTCGACCGCGCCGGGCGGCGCCTCGGGCCGGAGCGCAAGCGCGCGGCGCTCTGCCAGGCAGTGGCAGCGGCGCCGGGGCGGCAGTGCTACGTCTTGCTGGACGCGGAGGTGGCGGCGCACCTGGCGACGGCGGCCGACGACGCGCCGCCGTCGCGCGACGGGTGGTATCGCACGGGCAAAGCCTACATCGCCACGATCGGCGAGCGCGCGTACGCCTACCTCGACGACTGCCGCGGCCAGCCCTGGTTCGCCGAGGGCGCGACGCTGGCCGACCTGGCGCGGGCGACCGGGCTGCCGGCGGAGGCGCTGGCGGCGCTCGGCGCCGGGCCGGACGCGGCGCTCCGCCGGCCGCCGTACTACGCCCTCGGCCCCGTGGGGGTCTGGACGGCGTTCACCGACGGCGGGCTACGCGTGGACACGGCCATGCGCGTGCTCCGCGCCGATGGGACGCCACTGCCGCGGCTGTTCGCCGCCGGCGCGACTGGCCAGGATGCCGTGTTCCTTGGCGGCCACGGCCACCATCTCCTCTGGGCCTTCGCCTCCGGGCGCGTCGCCGGAGCGAGCGCCGCCGCGCTGCCGCCGCGCGCCTGACGAGCCGCGAGGATCGCGCCGCGCGTGTGGTATCGTCAGTGGTATCGTCGAAGGGTAGGCGCTCAGAGGCGCGCGCGTCGATGGCGCGGGCCGATCGGGGAGGACCGCCAACGATGCGCAGTGCGCCGGGCCTGCGCCGCATCGCGGCGCTGCTGCTCCTCACGCTGCTGGCGCACGTGGGGGTCATGGCCTCGCCGCTGCACGCCGCCGCAGCCAGCGCCGCCGACGCGCCGCGCGCGCACGCCTCGGCCGGCCACCACGGCGA
>JACQUS010000324.1 GCA_016210125.1 Chloroflexota bacterium
AGCCGACAAAGCGCACCGCTTCACCTAGCTGGAGCTCGGCGCAGCGCGCGCGCAGCCGGTCGGCGCCCCAGCCGGGCGCCCCGGCGACCAGGAGGCGGGCGGGTAGGCCACGACCGCGCACCTCAGCCAGCGCTTCCAGCAGCCGCTCGACGTTCTTGCGCGGCTCCAGTGTGCCGACGAAGAGCGCCCACGGGCCGTCGAGCCCCTGGGCAGCGCGAAACGCCGCGACCGTACGGGCGTCCAGCGGGCGGAACAGCGGCTCGACGCCCGGGTAGACCACGCGCACGCGCTCGGCCGGCACGTCTAGCCAGCGGACCACGTCGCGCCGGCTGTGCTCGGAGATGGTCGTCACCAGCCGCGCCCGCCGCGCCGCCCAGGGAGCCATCAGCCGCAAGTAGCTGCGGCTGGCGCGCGTGTGCGTCTCGGGGTGCGTGAAAAAGCTGAGGTCGTACACCGTGACGACGGCCGGGAGGTGCGACGCCGCGGGCAGGGCGTAGCCTAGGCCGTGTAGCACGTCGAGCCGCAGCCGCCGCGCCAGCCAGGGCAGGACCGCCTGCTCCCAGACGATGCGCACCGCCGGCCGCGCTGTCGGCCAGCGACTGAGGTGCAGCCGAAAGCCCTTTCGCGGCGCAAGGTCCGGTGGGACGCGGTGGTCGCCCAAGAACAGCTCGAACTCCTCCGGGCCGGCGTGCGCCCGCAGCGCGGCCAGGAGGTTGTGGACGTAGCGGCTGATGCCCGCGCCGCGGTAGGTGGTGCCGAACGAGAGCAGATGGGCGTTCAGGCCGACGCGCATCGTTGTCCCAGCACGGCGCGGTACACCTCGTAGGTTTGGTGGGCGATCTGGCGCTGGGTGTACTGCGCCAGCACGCGCTCGCGCCCGCGGGCCGCCAGTGTCTGGCGCAGCGCCGGATCGTCGCGCAGGCGACCCAGCGCGGCGCGCAGCGCTAAGATGTCGCCCTCCGGCACGACGAGGCCAGCGTCACCGATGACCTGCGGGATCTCGCCGCTGTCCGAGCCGACGACGGCCACGCCGCAGGCCATGGCCTCGACCAGCGCGCGCCCGAACTGCTCGCGCCAGTTCGGCCGCGTCAGCGAGGGGAGCACCAGCACGTCGAACGCACGCAGGCGCTCAGGCATCGCCGTCGAGGGCTGCGGCCCGATGCGCACACAGCCGGCGTAGCCGGCCGCTCGCGCGCGCCGCGCCAGGTGGTCCGCCAACGGCCCGGCGCCGATCAGCTCCAGCCGCCAGTCGCCCCCGAGACCGAAGACGGCGTCGAGCAGCACGTCCAGCCCTTTCTCCGGCACGAGCCGCCCGGCGAACCCGACGGTGAAGGGACGCGGGGGCGTCGGGACGCCAGGAGACGCGGGGACGCGGGGCCGCGAGGATGGGCAGAAGTGCTCGGGGTCGACGCCGAACTGCGGCACGACGCTGAGCGGCCCGGCGTAGCCCTTGGCGCGCAGGACGCCGGCGGCATCGTGGCTGCCGGCGATGGCCCAGTCGGCGGCGCGGTGGCAGTAGCGCTCGAACCAGGCGAACGGCGGCGGCAGGCGGCGGCAGATGTTTTGCCAGGTGAAGAACAGCCGCCGCGCGCCGAGGCGCCCGGCCAGCCAGAGTGCCTGAGCAGTGGCCAGGTTGTAGGGCTCCTCGTCGGCGTGCAGCACGTCGGGGCGCAGCTCGGCCAGCGCCGCGCCCAGGCCACGATACCAGTGCAGGTGATAGTGGCCGTTCAGCGCCATCGGCAGCACCCGTAGCTCGTAGCCGTGCGTGTGCAGCCGCTCCAGCGCCAGGCTGTGGCGGCCCTCGCGCCAGAAGGGCGGGACGACGGCGACCAGCTCGACATCCGGCAGCGCGGCGAGCTCCTCCAGCTTGCGCTGGTACGTGCCGACCACTAGCGCCTTCGAGAGCATCACGACACGCACGCCGCCTCCTCGTAGGCGGCACGCACGGCGCGAGCTGTGGCCGGCCAGCCGAACTGCGCCGCGCGCAGCCGCCCGCGCCGGCGCAGGTCGGCCACCAGCTCCTCGTCGGCCCAAATGCGCTGGAGGGCCTCGACCCAGGCCGGCAGGTCGTCCGGCGCGGCCAGCAGCGCGCCCTCGCCGACGACCTCGGGCAGGCTGGAAGCCGTCGAGCAGACCACCGGCGTGCCGCAAGCCATCGCCTCCAGCGGCGGCAGGCCGAAGCCCTCGTAGCGCGAGGGAAAGACCAGCGCCCGCGCGGCCGACAGGAGCGCCGGCTTGTCCTCCTCCGTCACCGCCCCGACGAAGCGCACCAGGTCGGCGACACCGCGGGCGCGTGCCTCGGCGGCGTAGTCGGGGAACAGCGGAGGCCGCGGGGCGAAGCGCCCGACGACGACCATCGGCGGCGGGTCGTTGGCGCGCAGCCGCGCGAGCGCCGCCAGCACGATCGACAGGTTCTTGCGCTGGTCGAGCCCGCCGAGGTAGAGGAGGAAGCGCTCCGGGAGGCCGTAGCGCGCGCGCACGGCGGCGAGCGCGGCCGCGTCGGCCACCGGGCGGCAGCGCGGATCGGGCGCCAGCGGGACGACGCGCGCTCGCGCGCCGGCATCGCCCAGCCGGCGGGCCAGGTCGTGCGCCGTGTGCGCCGAGTCGGCCAGCAGGACGGCCGCCCGGGTGGCGGCGCGCGCCGCCACCCGGGCGTAGAGGGCCGCTGGGCCGGGCGGGGCGTAGGCCGGCAGGGCGAGCGGGATCAGGTCGTGCACCGTCACGACGGTCGGCGGCGCGGCGACCAGCGGGCCGCAGAGATAGGGATAGTGCAGCACGTCGGCCGCGAGCCGCCGCGCCCAGAGCGGGACGAGCACGAGCTCGAACCAGGCCTTGGGGAGCTGGCGCGGCAGCGGCGGTACGGGCACGTGTACCAGCCGCAAGTGCGGCGGCCCGGTGACCTCGCCTCCCAGCCCCCTTGCCGCCAGGAGAGATACGGGGACGCGGGGACACGGGGACGCGGCGAGGAGGGACGCTCCGTGTCTCCGCTTCTCCGCGTCTCCGCGTCGCCCGGTCTGCGCCGGCGGGGTTTGGGGTGTCTCCAGCGATTCGGGAGGGCAAGGGCTGCGGTATCGCGGCACGAGGAGCGTGTACACGGCGTCGCCGCCGAGCCCGAGGAGCGCGCGGACAAGCAGCCGCACGTACTGGCCGCTGCCGACGTGCGGCTGGTCGAGGAACGCGGCGTTGATGGCGACGTGCACGGCGGCCTAGCCCGGCGCCAGACGATGGTAGATGGCGCGCATACGCGCGGCGCAGCGTGCCCACGTGAACTCAGCGGCGCGCGCCAGGCCGCGGGCGCGCAAGTCCGACCGCAGCGCCGCGTCACCGAGGACGCGCTCCAGCGCCTCGGCCAGGGCGGCGGCGTCGGTCGGCGGCACCAGCAGCGCCGCGTCGCCCACGACCTCCGGCAGGCTGCTGGCATCCGAGCAGACGGCCGGCGTCCCGCAGGCTAGGGACTCCAGCGGTGGCAGCCCGAAGCCCTCGTACAGCGACGGATAGGCGAAGGCGTCGGCGGCGCTATAAAGCGCCGGCAAGTCGGCCTCGGCCACGTAGCCGGCGAAGACCACCGCGTCGCCCAGGCTGAGGCGCTCGGCGGTGCGAAAGACCTCCTCGCAGAGCCAGCCCGCCCGGCCAGCCAGCACCAGGCGGTGCGTGCAGCCGCGCCGCCGCAGCAGCGCGAACGCCTCCAGCAGCGTGGTCAGGTTCTTGCGCGGCTCCAGGGTCCCGACGCTCAGGATGAACGGCTCGACGACGCCCAGCCGCGCGCGGAGGGCGGCGAGCGCCGCGGCGTCCTCGACCGGCCGGAAGTGCGGCTCGACGCCGAGCGGCACGACCTCGACGCGATCGGGCTCGACGTCGAGCAGGCAGACGAGGTCGCGCTTGGTCTGCTCGGAGATGGCCACCACCAGGTCGGCCGCGGCGACGCTGGCCGGCACCGCGCGCTCCAGGAACGCCACCAGACCACGATCGGCGCACTCGGGGTACAGCAGGAACGAGAGGTCGAGGATGGTTACGACGCCGGCGGCGCGGCGCCGCGGCGGCAGCAGGAAGTTCGGCCCGTGGACCACGTCGACCGGCCCGGTGAACACCTCCAGCGGCAGCGGCAGGCGCAGGCGGTGCCACAGCGTCAGCAGCGGCCGCTCCCCCAGCGGCAGCTCCTTGGTCGTCACGGCAGCCGGCAGGCCATCGAGCGCCGGGCGCTGGCCGCTGCGCGCGTGGAAGAGCAGGTAGGCGTCGCCCTCGGCCGCCAGCAGCGCGCGCACCAGCGAGCGGGTGTAGCGGCCGATGCCAGCGCCCTGGCTCAGCGCGGCCGTGTAGTCGATGGCGATGCGCACCGCGCCTCCTCGCGCCAGCTCAGCGCCGTCGCCATGCCGAGCAGCAGGGCGAACTGCGTGTGGACACCACGCACGAACAGAACATCGAAGAAGCTGTGCACGCCCACGGCGGCCACGACGCCGAGCACGCCCAGGGCCAGCCCACGCTCGGCGCCGCTCGCCCGCCCGACGACGCAGAGCACGTGCCAGCCAGTGGCCAGCGCGAAGACGAGCAGTGCCAGCAAGCCGACCACGCCCGTCTCGGCCAGCGTCTGGAGGTAGAGGTTGTGCGCGTGGATCTTCGGATCGGGCCAGAGCGGCAGGCGGAACTCGGGGTAGTACACGGTGTACTGCCCCGGGCCGACGCCCAGCAGCGGATGCTCGCGGTACATGTCCCAGGCCGCCTGCCAGTGGGCCATGCGGTCCACAACGGCGTAGTTCTCTGACGTGAGCGGCACCGAGCGCGCGTCGAATATGCCGAGCCAGGCCACGGTGTCGGCGATGCGTCCGACGATGGCTGGAGGTAGGAGGTCGAGCGTGGCGGCGACAGCCAGCAGCAGCGCCAGCGCGATGCCGCCGACCAGCACGCGGCGGCCGATGTGCCCGGCGGCGGCGAGCATCGCCGCGATGGCCGCCGCCGTGCCCAGCCAGGCGCCGCGCGACATGCTCATCAGCAGCGCCGGCCCGGCCAGTGCCACCGTCAGCGCCGCCAGCGCCAGCAGTCGCCGGTCGGTTGTGGCGCGCGTCTGCCAGGCGCCGAGCAGCAGCCCGACGGCCAGCGGCAGCGCGGTGTTCAGGTAGCCGGCGAACGGATTGGGCTGGCCGAAGGTCCCGTAGGCGCGCAGGAACGGCCCGATGGCGAAGCTCGGCGGCCCAGCGCGGGCGAAGAATTGGTACCAGCCCACCAGCGCCTCCGCCGAGGCCGCGGCCAGCAGCCCGGCCGCGACGAGCCAGAGCGCCGGCCCGCGCAGCAGGTGGCTCGCCGCCAGGTAGACCGCGGCGATCTCCAGCCAGAGCAGAAGGTCGCGCAGCCCCGGCACCAGCTCGCGCACGGCAGGCAGCGTCAGCAGGAGCGCCGCGAGGAGGGGCAGCAGCGCCGGGAGGAGCGGCGGCACGGCGATGCGGCCGCCGGGCGTCAGCGCCGTCTGGCCGAACCAGGCGATCAGCGTCAGGAGGGCCAGGAGCGATGGCAGCCCCAGCCGCAGCGTGCCGAGGGAGAGCGCGACCGGGTCGCCGAACGGCACGGCGACGACCAGCAGCGCGAGGCCGGCCGGCGGATAGGCCAGCACGAGTGGGACACCGAGCACGACGGCGACGAGGAGTGCCGCCAGGCGCAGCGGCGCGATCGCCAGGAGCCAGCCTAGCGCCGCCAGGCCGAGCAGCGCCGGGCCGCGCGTGGCCAGCCAGGACGCCGTCGCCACCACCTGCGATCATGCCCCCAGGCGCAGGCGCGTGCGGAACCAGCGGAGCGTCTCTTCCAGGCCCTCGACCAGCGGCACCGACGGCTGCCAGCCCAGCACCGCGCGCGCCTTGGTGATGTCGGGCCGGCGGCGACTCGGATCGTCCTCGCTGAGGAATGGCCGGAACACGACGGGTGCGGACGAGCCGCTGAGCTTCTTGATGAGCTGCGCGTACTCCAGCACCGTGTACTCGTTCGGGTTGCCCAGGTTGAACACGTCGCCGGCCGTGCCGGGCGTAAATGCCGCGCGCAGGATGCCCTCGACCATGTCCGACACGAAGCACAGCGAGCGCGTCTGCGTGCCGTCGCCGTACACGGTGATCGGCTCGCCGCGCAGCGCCTGCGTCACGAAGTTCGGCACCACACGCCCGTCGTCGGGATCGCTGCGCGGCCCGTAGGTGTTGAATATGCGCACAATGCGGACCTCGGTGCCGCGGTGGCGGCGGTAGGAGACGCTGAGGGCCTCGGCGAAGCGCTTGCTCTCGTCGTTGCAGCTCCGCAGGCCATTCGGATGGACGTTGCCCCAGTAGGTCTCGCGCTGCGGATGCTCCAGGGGCTCGCCGTAGACCTCCGACGTGGAGGCCAGCAGATAGCGCGCGCCGTGCTCGTGGGCGACCTCGAGCGTCGCCCAGGTGCCGGCGCTGTTGGCCAGCGCCGTCTCGATGGGCATCTTCAGGTAGCCGACGGGGCTCGCCGGACTGGCAAGGTGGAAGACGAAGTCCAGGCGCTCGCGCACATCCTCGCGGTAGCGCTCCGGATAGCTCACGTCGCGCTCGAGGAAGACGAAGCGCTCGTGCTCGATGAGATGGGCGACGTTCTCCCTTGCTCCTGTACACAGGTTGTCGAGGCAGATGACGCGGTGGCCGGCGTCGAGCAGCCGGTCGCACAGGTGCGAGCCGATGAACCCGGCCCCACCGGTTACAAGACAGTTCAAGCACTGTCCTCCCGTGCTAACGCCCATAGTAGCCAGAAGAGGATGGCCAGGTCAACGGCAAAATAGTCGCGATCGACGAGGCCCTGCGTCACACCGGCCGCCAGAGCGGCAGCGACGCCGGCGCCGACGGCGCGCTGCCATCCCGGCCGGCCGCTAGCGCGGCGCACGGCCGCGCGCAGCGTCAGCGCGAGCAGCGCCAGGTAGCCGGCCAGCCCAGCCAGCCCGGCGCGCAGCCAGGCGTCGAGCACGAGGTTGTGCGGGTGCGACAGGTCCGGCTCGCGCCAGACCTCGTCGGCGTACTCGGCGTAGTGCAGGCGGAAATTGTCCGGGCCGACGCCGAGCAGCGGGTGGGCCAGAGCCATGCGCAGGCCGGCCTGCCAGACGCCCAGACGCCCGAGGCCCGTGCCGGTCTCAGGGTCGAGGTACGACCGCAGGCGCTCGGGCGGCAGCGGGCTGTCGGCGGCGAGGAGCAGCCCGAGGGCGAGCGCCAGTGCCAGGCTCAGCGCCGCCAGCCCGGCGGCCCAGCGCCGCGCGCCGCCGGCGGCCAGCAGCACCAGGCTGCCCACCCAAAGCGCTAGCCAGCCGCCGAGGGACCAGGTGAGCAGGGCCACGGCCCCGAGCAGGGCGAGCGCGCCGCCGGCCCAGCGGCGCACGGCCGGCGGGCCGAGCCAGGCCAGCGCCGCGGCCAGCGGGGCGACGCGGTCCAGGTAGAGGGCCAGGTGGTTGGGCGAGCCGTACGGTCCGGCCAGCCGCGCCACGCCCTGCGCCAGCACCACGTCGCCAGCCAGACCACGCTGGATGGCCGCCAGCGCGACCAGCACGCCGCTCAGCACCAGCGCCGCGGCGAGCCACGCGTGTCGGCCCGGCTCCCGGAGGCAGCGGTAGGCGACGTAGCCGCAGGCCGCTGGCTCCACGACGACGACGCGCAGCTCGCGCGCCGCCAGTGCGGGGTCGTAGGCCGTGAGCGTCGCTAGTGCCGCGCCGCCGACGAACAGCCCGCTCGCCACCTCCCAAACGCCGAGCCGCCACGTGCGTAGCGGTGGCACGGCGCGCGCGAGCTGCACGAGCCCCCCGGCGATGACGAGCAGGGCCAGCAGCTCCGGCGCGGCGAAGGGCAGCCAGGGCACGCCTTTCGGCACGCCGTAGAACGGTGCGGCCAGCGGCAGGAGCAGCACCGCCGGCCACGGATCGGCCAGCGCCGCAGCCAGCGCCAATGCGCCGCCAGCCAACGCGACCGGCGGCCAGGGCGCGGCGAGATACGCGACGACGCCGAGAGCCAGCGCTGCCGAGTGCAGCGCCATCCGCACGCGCCGCTGCTTCACCTGGCCTCTCCGGCTGGTGGAGACACGATTTCGCCTCGATCAAGTGTGTGCGGGCCTTCTACCGCGAGGTAAAAAACCGCGGCCTGCCGATCCGCGCCATAATAAACCACTATAACTCGCTGGCCTTCTACGTCCCCGATCCGGAAGGCACCCTCATTGAGTCGGCCGAGATCATCGGCGAGTCGGCCGAGATCATCGGCGCGGAGCTGAACAGCGCGGTCGAGGACCTCAAGATCGTCCTGAACGAGAACGGGGTGCACTGGGATACCGGGCGAAGAGACCTCGTGCCGTAGATCGCGCCCATCGACCGCGAGCTGCCCGACGAAGACGTGCTCGACATGCTCAAGCGCGCGCCGACGACCTGAGCGCGGAATGGGCGCTACGGCGTCGGGCTGCGCCGCACGACACCCCACAGCACGACGAGCAGCGCCAGGGCGCCGAGTGCCACGCTGGCGCCGATCTGCCCGGCCGTCGGGCTGCTCGGCGGTAGCACGTCGAACCCGTCGACGCGGATGGCGTTGCCTTGCGCGGCGACGTTGCGCTGGCCGGCCACGGTGAGCCGTAGCTCGTGGCGCCCGGCGCCCAGGCCGCTGGCGGCGAGCAGGCGCTCATCGCCCGGCGCGTCGCGGTAGAGGTCCAGATAGCTGCGGCCGCGGTCGTCCTGCGGCAGCTCTGGCGCCGGCTGCCCGTCCACTGCGATGTAGGCGATGCCCGATGCCTGATCCCCACGCACGCGCAGGGCGATGCCACCGCCCTCGAACGCCACGCGCAGCTCGGCGCCGATCGTGTCGCTCACGAGCACGCGTCCGCCGCTGGCGCGCTCCTCGTCACGCGAGCGCCAGCCGGCGCCGGCTTGAAGCGCAGGATTGCTCTCCTGATAGTCCCCGGGCCCGGCGATACGCACCTGGCGCGCGGCGTCGCGCACGTGATAGAACACGACGCGCGGCGTGAAGCCCACGTCGACCATACGGAAGTAGTACTGCGCGTCGTTGGGCGGGATGTGCCCGTCCTGGCGGAAGAACCAGATGTTGAACACGCCGGCCCACGGCCACTCGGCGCGCGCTTGCTGAATCGCGCGCACGGTGTACTCGGCCTGCTGCTCCTCGCCGACCCGTCGCCACGTGAGGCGCTCGGGCGGGAAGCTCGCCGGCGCGGCATTCCAGCCGAACTCGTTGAACCAGACCGGCTTCTGGCCGTCGCCGTGGCGCTCCATGATGCGCCGCAGCAGGAGCACGCGGCGGAAGTTCAGGCGGCTGGCGTCCGGCGGGTCCTCCGGCGCGAACTCCAAGCCATAGCCATTGGCGAAAAAGATGTCGAAGGCGTCCTTGGCCCCGGCAGCGTACATGTCCTCGAGGAAGGCCACATCGGGCACGGCGCGGGCCGAGCGCTCGTAGGTCTGGGCCAGCGGTGCGTTGAGCACCACAGCGCTGGGATCGACCGCCTTGATGCGCCGGTACGCCGTGCGCAAGAGCGCGGTGTAGGCCGCGGCGTCGGGTGGCTGGTTGCCCCATTCGCGGGCTAAATTGGGCTCGTTCCAGACCTGGTAGAAGCGCACGCGGCCGCGGTAGTGCTGCGCGACGGCGGCCACGTAGTTGCCGAAGTCCTCGAGGCTGGCTGGCGGGTGCTGGCCGTCGGGCGGGTTGGGCCGCTGTCCGCGCGCCCAGGCCGGCGGGCGGTCGACGCGGAAGATGACCTCGAGGCCCCGGCGCTCGGCCATGGCGACGATCTCGTCGTAGCGCTCCCAGGTCGAGCGATTGGTGGCCTCGTGGCGGAAGACGCCGCGGCGCACCTCCAACGCCTCCCAGGGCAAGAGCTGCTTGACCCAGCCCAGCCCGGCCTCACGGGCCATCTCGAGCGTCTTCTCGACCTTCCAGGTCTCGGCCTCGCGGTCGAGGAAGAAATTGCCACCGTAGGGGTTCACGTCGGTGTAGGGGATGGTGCGCAGCGGCTCAGGCGCGGCCGACGGCTGCTGCGGCGTCGGCATCAGCAGCGCACCGGCGGCGACCAGGAGGACCGCGCCGAGTGCGATGCGGGCGAGCAGCCCGAGGGAGGAGCGGCGGGTGGCGTCGCCGTGTCGTTCCATGGTGTTACCAGTATAATACCGACGGACTTCTGTCCTATGACGAGCGCGAGCATCCGCGCTAGGCTGCCAGGACGAGCGCTCGTGCAGCCCGAATCAGTCGTGCGACCTGAATCAGTAAGGAGGTGCGTCGTGATTAGCCCGCTCCGCACACCCCTCTGCGACCTCCTCGGCATCGAGTACCCCATCATGCAGGCCGGCATGGGGCTCATCGCCCGCTCCGACCTCTGCGCCGCGGTGTCCAACGCCGGGGGCCTCGGCGTCATCGGCGCCTCGGGCCTGAGCGGCGAGGAGGTGCGCGACGAGATTCGCCGCGTCCGCGACAAGACCGACCGGCCCTTCGCCGTGGATATCATTCTGCCAATGAACGTGCCCGTCGCTGGCGATGCCGACGCGACGATGCCGCCCGTCCCACCGCCGCCAGCCTGGCTCGTGGAGATGTGGCGCGAGCACGGCCTCGGCGAGGATATGACGCCGGCCATGCGCGTCACCGGGAAGCTGATCCGCAAGCAGGTGGCCGTGATCCTCGAGGAGCGCGTGCCGATCTTCGTCTCTGGGCTCGGCGATCCCTCGTGGCTCGTGCCGGACGCGCACGCGCAGGGGATGAAGGTGATGGCGCTTGTCGGCACGCCCCGCGCCGCGCAGCGCGTCGCCCGCGGCGGCGCCGACGTGGTCATCGCCCAGGGCTACGACGGCGGCGGGCACACCGGCCGCGTCGGCACCTTCTCGCTCGTCCCGCAGGTCGTCGACGCCGTCGCCCCGACGCCTGTCGCCGCCGCCGGTGGCATCGTCGATGGTCGCGGCGTCGTCGCCGCCCTGGCGCTCGGCGCGGTCGGCGTCTGGCTGGGCACGCGCTTCGCCGCCACCGACGAGGCTCGCAGCCACCCGGCATACAAGCAGCGCATCGCCGAGGTGGGCCCAGACGACATCATCATCACCAAGGGCTACAGCGGCAAGACCTGTCGTGTGATCCGCAATCGCTTCACGGAAACGTGGGAGAAGAGCGGCGAGGAGGCCTTGCCGATGCCGCTCCAAGGCGCGCGCATCGGCAAGAAGACGCATGGAGCGGCGCGCGAGCTGGGCATCACCGAGCTGGGCTCGATGCCGGCCGGCCAGGCCGCCGGGCTGATCCGCGCGGTGCTGCCAGCCGGGGAGGTGGTGCGGCGGCTCGTCGCCGAGGCTGAAGCGGTCCTACCGCGTCTCGCGCCCGGCCGGCCGCTGGCGGCGCGCTAACGGCCGGCGGCGCAGCCTGGCCACACCCCTTCTGGATTGGTACGCAGAGGTCGCGTCGGCGACCTCTGCAGTCCCCCTGCCGCGCGAGCGGCTCGTCATTCGCTGCCGGCGTCCTAATCGGGATATGGGCTGCGCGGCATGGCAGTGCCGGAAGTGTGCCGGCGGACTCGGACCCATAGGTCTTGCCTGTGGCTGCGGCCGCTAGCTCGACGGCCGGCTCTCGGCGTCGGAGCGGCCGTGAACTTCCAGCGAGGCCGGCCGCGCCGCGAGCCACGTTCGCGCCAGGTCTGGGATGGCGCGCGACGGCGTCGCCTCGACGCGGCAGGGCGGCAGCGAGCGCCGGAAGACCTGTCCGTAGCTCTTGCTTGAGACGCGCGTGTCGAGCAGCACGACCACGCCGCGGTCGTGCTGGCTGCGGATGAGCCGCCCAAAGCCCTGGCGGAAGCGCAGCACCGTCAGCGGTACGGCGTAGTCGCGGAACGGCTCAGCGCAAAGCTCGCTGCGCGCCGCGAAGATGGGGTCGCTGGGCACGGGGAACGGCAGCTTGGCCATGACGAGGACGCTCAGCGCGTCGCCCGGCACGTCGACGCCCTGCCAGAAGCTGTTCAGCCCCAGGAGCACAATGCGATCGCCGCGGCGGAGCGCGTTGAGCATCTGCCGCCGCGAGAGACCGCTGAGCCCCTGGGCGACTACCTGGATGCTCGCCGCCTCCAGCTTGGGCCGGATGGCGTGGTAGGTGCTGGCCATCTGACTGCGCGAGGTGAACAGCGCCAACATGCGCCCGTCCGTCGAGCGACAGAGGTCCCCCAAGAGATCCTCCACGGCGCGCTGGTAGCCGGGCCGATTGGGCTCGGGCATATCCGACGGGATGCAGAAGAGCGCCGCGCGCGCGTAGTCGAACGGCGAGTCGAGCTGGAGCGTGCGCGGTCGGCGTAGGCCAAGACGGCCGGATACATAGTCGAAGCTACCGCCGACGGCCAGCGTCGCCGACGTGAGGATGGTCGCCGTCTTGGGAAGGAAAAGACCGTTCTCGAGCAGCGGGCCGACCTCCAGCGGCGCCGCGTGGACCGTCAGATCGGTGGCGCGGTCGGTGCGGCTGCTCAGCCACTGGATGCGTGGGCTCGGCTCAGGCCCACCGACCAGCGCCTCGGTGAGATGCGCCGCGTAGCGCTCGACCCGGCCGCAGAGCGCCTGAAGGTCGAGGTCGAGCTGCTCGAACTCGGCGAACGCGTCGGGGCCGAGCTGCCGGACGAGCTGCGCCAGGCGCAGCAGGTAGCGCAGCAGGTCGCTGAGTGCCGCGCTCAGGCGCTCGGCGACCGGCACGACGACGCTCTCCCACACGCCCTGGCGCCGCGTGGAGGGGGTCAAACGTAGGCGGCGTCCGTAGTCGCCCTCCGAGCTGCCGAGCTGCTCCAGCGCGCGCCGTAGCGTCTGGCCCTGCTCGCCCCACACGACCCGCACCTGCTCGACGCGCTCCTGGCCGTCGCGCAGCATGGCGTCGAAGTCGCGCCGGACGCCCGCACCGACATTGTGCAGCCGCGGGCGC
>JACQUS010000325.1 GCA_016210125.1 Chloroflexota bacterium
GCCAAGGCCGGCCTCGGCTACCTCATCACGCAGAGCGTCGTCTTCTTCGAGCTCAGCGACGTGATGGTCGGCATGGTGCTCATCGGCGTCGCCGGCTTCGTGCTCGACGGCCTCTACGTCCGTTTCATGGACTACCGCTTGCACTGGATGCCCAAGCGCGAGGTGGCGTGATGGCCGATGAGGCGCAGCGTACCGCCGGCGGCAGCATCGATTTTCGCAACGTGGTCAAGGTGTTCGAGGGCCGCGAGCGCATCGTCGCCGTCGACGACGTGAGCCTGCGCGTCGAGCCGGGGGCCTTCGTCAGCGTCATCGGCCCGTCGGGCTGCGGCAAGTCGACGGCCCTGAACATCGCCGCCGGGCTGCTGTCGCCGACGGGTGGCGAGGTGCTGCTCAACGGCCGGCCGGTGCTCGGCCCCGGCGCGGACCGCGGCATGGTCTTCCAGCAGTACGCCAACCTCCCGTGGAAGACGGTGATCGAGAACGTCGAGCTGGGGCCGAAGATCCGCGGCGTGCCCCGCCGCGAGCGCCGAGAGATTGCCCAGCACTTCATCGCCATGGTCGGCCTCGGCGGCTTCGAGGGCCGCTATCCGCGCGAGCTGTCCGGCGGCATGCAGCAGCGCGTGGCCATCGCCCGCGTCCTGGCCAACGACCCGGCGGTGATCCTGCTCGACGAGCCCTTCGGCGCGCTCGACGCGCAGACGCGCGAGATCCTCCAGGAGGAGGTCATCGCCATCTGGAGCGCGACGAAAAAGACGATCATGCACGTCACCCACAGCATCGAGGAAGCGCTGTTCCTGGCCGACCGCGTCGTGGTGATGACGGCGCGGCCGGGCCGGGTGAAGGAGGTGGTAGAGATCGACCTGCCCCGCCCGCGCTATGGACTGAGCGGCGAGGCGCGCCTGCGCTACGTCGAGCTGACCGACCAGATTCGCCACCTCGTCCGCGAGGAGGTGCTCAAGACGTTGCGCCGCGAGGTCGCCCCGGCCCGAGCAGCGCTCTGAGACGAGCACAGCTCGCGGCGGGCTTCGCGCGTCGGGAACGAGGAGTCTGGCGAGCGCAGCGCCCTCTCGCGAGGACGTCGTCGGTGCATAGCAGGCAGCTCGCGTGCGACGCGGGACTGGGGAGGTCTGTAACTAACCGAGGGACCGGGTAGCTCGCATGTGAGCCTGCCACTTTGCCGTGACGACGTGCGCCTTAGGGCGGGGTCAGGGGGAGTGCAGAGGGAGCAAAGCCACCTCTGCGATAACCCGCTGGGGGTGGGGTGGGGCGACCGGGATGAGCAAGCGATCCTGACGAAATGGTAAGCAGAGGGAAGCATCGAGGGCCGAGGCCCCGTTGACCACCGGGAGGTGAGAGAGATGCGTGCGCTCCGTGGCATTTTCGCTGGCGTCGTCGCTCCGATCGCCCTGGCCGTGGCTGCCGCCGTCGTGCTGAGCTGCGCTGCGGCTCCGCAGCAAGCGCCGCAGCCCGCGGCCCCGGCGCCGGCTGCCAAGCCGGCACAGCCGGCTAAGGCCCGCGAGCCGGTGACCATTCGCATCGGCTCGCTGCCGCACGTCGAGTCGTTCGCCGACGCGCTGCTGCTCGAGAAGATCCTGCCTGCCGCCTACCCGTACATCAAGGTCGAGGTCATCGGCTTCACGTCCGGCGGGCCGTCAGTCGCGGCGCTCCAGAGCGGCCAGACCGACGCGGCGGTCATCGTCGGCGAGCAGCCGGCGATCAACGGCATCGCCAACAAGGCGCCGTACAAGATCGTCGCCAGCTACGGCTGGGGCCAGCGCCACCATGGCCTCATCGTGCCGGCGAACTCGCCGATCAAGTCGGTCGCCGAGCTCAAGGGCAAGACGGTGGCCCTGCCGCTGGGCACCTCGCTGCACGAGTTCACCGGCACGATGCTCAAGGAGAAGGCCGGTCTGTCCGTCGGTGACATCACGGTGGCCAACATGCAGTCTCCGGAGGCCGCCGTCGCGCTGAAGGCCGGCAAGATCGACGGCGCGGCTATGGACAGCGCGACGATGCAGAAGGTGCTCGCCGACGGCGTCGGCCGCGTGCTCCAGGACGGCCGCGGC